>NZ_JBFAMX010000261.1:0-13987 GCF_040659615.1 Nonomuraea sp. NPDC049784 | reverse complement strand
GATCTCTCTGTCAGACTTTGTCACGGGACCTCTTCGGTCGGCTTGCGAAATGCGGCAAACATCAGCAAACCGGACCGGGGAGGTCTCCCAAGGGGGCGGGTGGAGATCAGGGCACCTGAGGCCATCCACGGGGAATTCTCGTGGCCATCAGCCGGGACTCAACTGGCCGCCTACCAGGAGTCTTCCATGGCCGTCGGCACTACGGGCCTACCCCCAGCACGGCGCTTATCCCGGAGCCGGAGTCCCCCGCCGGAGGCACTATTTGATTGGGGGATGGAATGGGAGAGTTGGCGGCATGGATGTCCGGCGATCTTTTTTTGTATCAGCTTGGGTCTGCGATCTTTTTTGTCTTCTGCGGGTGGAGCGGAGCTGGTGCAGTGTGCGGGCTTTCTGGGTTTCGCGGCCCCATGCCGGATGCATGGCTGACGGGGATGTGGGCGTTTCTCTCGCTTGGGATCCTGCTCAAACTGGTGGCCGGAGTCGTATATCTCACGCGGAAGCGAAGCAACCAGGATGCAATGGATGACGAAGTCGTTGGGTGATGGGTCGCGCGAGTACGCGGACCGGATTAAGCGTGTGTCGTGTGAGCTCGACCTGATGGACCTCGATCAGCCGCGCTACGTGGTCGTCAACGGCTGGCCCGAGGGCAGCCACCTGAACGAGGTGATGGCCACACGTGGGGGCGTGTGCGTGGGTCACTTCTACACGTGACGACTGCTGTTCGAAGAGATACCGAGTGAAGCGCACGGAACGCCCGTGAACGAAGTCGGGGCGAACCTGTATCGAGCGAAGTTCGATGACCGACCGTTGGGTGTGCGCGTGCGCGTCGGCACCTGCGAGGCCGTGCCGAGGATGATCAGCTCCCGCATCCGCCCATCGTAGCCGCGCGTCTTGACAGGCAGCCATCTGGCTGCCTAAATTAAAGGCAGCCGAAAGGCTGCATATCGACAGGCGGCAACCCGGGGAGCGCGGGCATGGACGAGGTGTTCAAGGCGCTGGCCGATCCGAGCCGGCGCGCGCTGCTCGACTCGCTCAACGCCCGCAACGGGCAGACGCTGCGCGAGCTGTGCGCCGGACTCGACATGGCCAGGCAGTCCGTCAGCAAGCATCTCGCGGTGTTGGAGGAGGCCGGGCTCGTCGCCACCGTGCGGCGGGGCCGGGAGAAGCTGCACTACCTCAACGCCGCGCCCGTGCACGAGATCGCCCACCGGTGGATCAGCCGCTACGACCGGGCCAGGGTCCAAGCCCTGGCGGACCTGAAACTCGCCCTGGAGGAGACCCCGATGGACGCGCCCACCTTCGTCTACACCACCTACATCCGCACCACCCCGCAGAAGCTCTGGCAGGCGCTGACCGAGCCCGCCTTCACCCGCCGCTACTGGGCCACGGAGTTCACTACGGACTGGTCCGTCGGCTCGCCGATGACCTGGGACAACCACGGCGTGCTGATCAGTGACCCGGAGCAGGTCGTGCTGGAGGCCGAACCCTACAGTCGGCTCTCCTACACCTGGCACGCCATCACCCCGGAGCTCGCCAAGCGCTTCGGCTGGGACGAGGAGTTGCTCGCCCGGCTGTCCGGCGAGGCCCGCTCGAAGGTCACCTTCACAATTGAGGAGGCCGCGCAGGTCGTGAAGCTCACCGTCGTGCACGACGGCTTCGAGCCCGGATCGAGCCTGGCCGAGATGGTCAGCCACGGCTGGCCGAACGTGGTGGCGAGCCTGAAGTCGCTGCTGGAGACCGGCGAACCGCTGCCGGACGATGCGTGACCTCCCCGATCAGGGCTCGACGACGTCGCGAGGTGCCGGCGGTGAGATGAGTGGAGGCGGTGGCTGGGAGGCCGGTGAGGCCACCGACGATACGCAGATGACCGTTCATGTTGCTGAGTCGCTGCTGGAGCGTGGCGGTTTGGACCTGCCGGATATTTTCGCCCGCTTTCAGCGGTGGGCGGCCGATGATCCCAAAGACATCGGAGTGCAGACCGAAGACGTGCTGACCCGCGGCCTGCCCTGGGATCAGGCCGCCGCCGCCCACTACCGGAGCAGCCACCGAGCCGCGGGTAACGGCGCGCTGATGCGGGCCACCCCGTCGGCGGTGTACTTCGCCCGCGACCGACGGCAGGGCACCATGGACGCCGCTCGGTGCATCGCCGCCCTCACCCACGGCGACCCGGCAGCATGGGAGGGCACCGCGATCTTTCACGACCTGATACGCGTCGCCCTGGACGTTCAACGGCGCCGTCTGGCCCTGTCTCGGCTCAGCCGTCTGGGCACTGCGCACCACCCGCAACTATGAGGATGCCATCCGCGCCGCGATCGACCTGGGGGGCGACACCGACAACGTCGCCGCCGTCACCGGCGGCCTGGCCGGAGCCGTGTACGGACCGGCAGCAATTCCAACCAGCTGGACCGAGCCCTTACACGTTCCGCTACCCGGAAGCGGCGGCCGAACCCTGCGTCTGCACCACCTGCTCGATCTCGCTCGTGACCTCGTAGAACGTCCAAGTACAGGCTGACGCCGGAGCCCCGGTCTGCCAAAGCGCGACGACCTTCCGCTTTCACGCGGACTGAATGCCCTGGTATCCGTTGTGCCGGCCAAGGTCAGCAGTGACGTGAAGCTGCCGTTGTGTGCTCGAGGTGGTCGGCGTTGTCGTCAGCTCTCGCGCTACCTCAGCCGTGGCCATCCAGTGCTACCGCAAGCAGACCCGCTCCGTGCTCCGGAGCTGCCCCGTGGTCATGGATCGATCTTCGGCGACCAAACGTGCTAAGCCGCTGTATGACGCGTCTTCCGGATCCCTCGTTCCATAAGAAATCCGCGGACTAACAGGTGAATCAGTAACGACACACCAACGATCAAGGAGAGTGCTCGCGCGACGAGCGTCTCAAGTTGCCCGGATAACCCATGAACACGTCGCCGATGCCCATGTAGAGCTGAAAGCCAGTGCCGATCCAGGCCCGCAGCCGCGGCACCCATTTGCCTAGGAGAGCCAGCGCGAGGATCATGACGGCGATTCCCATCGGAGCTTCCGGTTCCGCAATCAGCACGACCACGCTTCCGACGAGACCCAGGAGCGGCACCGCGATCACGAACACACGTTGCCGTACAGACAGGCTCGCGAACCACGACTTCCGATCCGTGCTCTCCACTCGATCAACGTCTCATGCCTGAACCGCGTCGGACCAGCCAGTCCCGTGCTCGTAGTCACGTACTCCGAAGAGCAGGCTGACCTTCCGCATACGGAAACGCAAGCGACCGGATGGCCGCCGCGCTACGGCAACGCCCTCATCTGCTGCCGACCGCGTGCGCATGCCGCCGTGGCGGTGCGGACGGAAGTCCTCGTTGGTGTGTTCCTGCGTGCTCGGTTAGCTGATCCTCTGCACGGTGGCACCCCGTCGAATGGCGCGGGGGATCTCGGCGACGGAGTCCACGATGTCGATCAGGTGGGCGATGCTCTCGGCTGGAGCGGTGGAGCTGACGTCGACGGTGTAGGTGATCCCGGTTGACCGCCAGCTCTCGGTATCGAAGCCGCCGGCTGCGGAAACGCGCGCTCCCAGGAGTTCGATTCCCAGTACGGCGGCCTCCCGGTAAAGGTCGTTGAGGACGCATCCCGCCGCCGCAAGGTGAAGGAGATGTCCTCCGGTGAAGTCCGCCGTGACGCTTACGCCCTCGGGCGTCCACCGATGAGGGAAATGCACCGCGTGCTCGTCCATCACCTTCAGCGATCCTGCGCTCACGATCACGTTGAAACGATCATCCATGACTGGGCTCCCGGCGCCTCGGCGTACGGACGTCACAACAAGAACCGTCCTACACGTCGCAGCCGCCAACCGGCAACACAGCACTCCCTCACACGGGGATGCTGCCTCCTGCCGCCGACAGCGCTCGACCCGACGGCGAGGCTCCGGAGCCCGACCTCCCGGTTGATTGCGGAGTAGCTACCGCCTCGAGAGCGGAGCGGCCGGTGCCGATCCGAAGGACGCCGGAGGCGCCGCGTAGCGGGTGGGCCGGCGGTCGGAGCGACCTGGCGGCGGCGGGCCGGTGGTCGGCGGGTTGGGTGGGTTACGGCGCGGCGGTCGTGCGGCGATGCCCCATATGACACTCGGACCGTGACCGGCCCCCGGGCAGCATGCGCGGCGTGGGGACGTCGGCGCTTGGTCTTCTCCGGCCCGGACAACAGGCTGTGTGGCGGCCGAGATCGAAGGTGGCACCTGGGCCGATTAGCCATGTGGCGAACCGGGAAGTCTGCTCTCATGTCCCCCCGACAGTCGTCGGAGGGAACACGTCGTGACCAGGATCGAGCCGGAGCCACCAGCCAGGTGTGCGCCTCGGCCGGCGAGGAAGGCGTCGGGCGGCCGGTCGACTCTCCGGGATCCACCACCGGGCATCTCGCCCCTGTCGCAGATCGCTCGCTGAGGGGGCGCTGGCCTTGAACGGCTTCGGCGACGCCCTGATCGGTGACTGGCACAGTGCCGTCTACTCTGCCGTCAAGGCGGTGACGTTGTTCCTCACGGCCGCGGTGGCGTTCCGGCTCACCGAGCGCAGGACCATGGCAGAGTTCGCCCCGTTCGACTGGGTCGCCGCCGTCGCAGTGGGTGCTCTGGTTGGGCGTACCGCCACTGCGTCGGGCTCCTCCTGGCTGACCGGCGCCGCCGCGCTGGTGGCCCTCCTCGCCGCCCACACGATCGTCACCAGGCTTCGGTTCCTGCCGGTCATCAGCCGCCTGGTCGACCCACCGCTGCGGATCCTCATCCGCGACGGGCAGGTCAACCGGCGCAACCTGCGCCGTTGCGGGCTCACGGAAGCCGACCTCGACGCCGTCCTCCGCCAACACGGGCACGACAGCCCCGCCGGCATCCATCTCGCCATCTTCGAGGCCAAAGGCGCCGTCTCTGTCCTGCCACACCCGTCGACGGCGAGTCCCCCACAAGGTACGGGCGGTGGCACCACCCGAGGACCGCGTGCGTCGTAGTACATCTCGAACTCTCACCTGCCACGGCGCTCAGTGCCACGAATGTCTGTCGCGGCTTCCGGAAGGTGCTCGATCGCGCCGGGCTGGTTGGCGAGGAGTGGACTCCCCCGCGAGCTACGGCACAGCTTCGTGTCGATCCTGTCGGACCCCGGAATCCCAATCGAGGACATCTCGCGCCTGGTAGGCCACGCGAACACCGCGGTGACCGAGACGGTCTACCGCTTCCAGCTCCGGCCTGTGCTTCTGGAAGGGGCAGAGGCCATGGACGGCATTTTCCCGGCACAAGAAGAGACGTAGTCACTCAGTTGGTCACGCACAAACGGACTCGATCTGCGAGGAGCACGGTCCGCGAGTGACCGCCCTTAATGGCACGGCGGTGGTCTAGGCTCACCTCCACAAGATCACCAGATCGGCTCTATGCCGATACGGCGTTGCGACTCCGTACCGGAGCCCTGAAGGATGGGCCATCATACGGACGAAGGCGGCATGGTGGACTTCACAGTCAGATACGAACCCACTCCTGATGAAGTGGCGCGAGCACTCGGGCTGGGCGTCAGACAGCAACTCAAGATTGCCTATCGGGCGCTGCCGGTGGTCCTGGTCGTGTCGGGGCTTGTCTGCATCCTGCTCGATGCCACATCCATAGGCATCGGCATGCTCGTCGGAGCAGTCGTCTTCCCGCTCGTGTTGACCTGGTCGATCCGGCGGACCGGCAAACGGCAGCTCGCCTACCTCTGCGTGCCGACCACGCTCCGGATTACCGACGAGGGGTACGAGTGCCGAACCGACCAGTCCACGACCACGGTGCAGTGGTCGCTGTTCGGGCGGATCGTGACCGGCACCGAGTTCTGGCTGTTCTTCGTGGGCAAACAGTTCACGGGTTTCCTTCCCAGGCGCGCCTTCAGCAGCGAGCAACAAGCCGAGCTCGACAGCCTTCTAGCTTCTCGACAGCGCGCAGGAATTACCTGATCGCCGACTGTCCCATCCTCTTTTCACCCTCCCGGTCGGCCGTACGACGGGCACGTCTGATCTGCCGATCCGTAGGTCTCCAAACGATCTCCACGATCGTTCAGACCCGTCCGGATGCGATGAGACGACGTTTTGATCGGTTGCCCTAATCCCGGCCGGGCGGCCTGTGAGGTTGCGGGTGACCTCGATCGACCGGACCGCGCGAAGTCCGGCGGGTGCTTGTGACGATGGGCGGGGGCATCTCAAGGCGGTTGCCGATGGCACCCGGGGGCGGTCAAGGCTGCCGGGGAGCTCTGAACCCGCCTCGGTCAGGTGGCCGCGCCTGGGCCTGGTAGCGGGTCGACGTCGCCGGCGTGCATCGGCTCGCCACAGTGGGCGCAGCGCAGGTCGACACGGCTGATCTCGCCGCACGCGTGGTGGCGGTAGAGCACTGGCGGCCCGGCTTCGCCGGCGAGCCACTTGTCTCCCCAGCTGGTCATGAGCATGAGCAGGTCGACCAGCTCGGCACCCTTGGCCGTCAGGTGGTATTCGTAGCGCGGCCGTTTGTCGTAGGGGCGGCGCTCGAGCACGCCGTGGTCGAGGAGGTGGTTGAGCCGCTCGGTCAGCACCTTGCGCGAGATCCCGAGATCGGCCTGGAGTTGCTCGAACCGAGTGAATCCGACCCACACGTCGCGCAGGATCAGCGGCGACCATGGCTCCCCGATCACGTCGAGGGTGCGTGCGATGGAGCAGGCCATCTCCCCGAACTTCGTGCGTTGCATGAGATCAGTCTAGCAGTTGGGGTTCCCTAAAGGAACTCTGGGTGTTATGGTCATGGAGTCTCTTGAAGGAACTCCAGGAAGGATCGTAGAGATGAGCAAGGTCATCAGCTCCCACGCGGTGTCGGTCGACGGTTACATCACCGGCCGCGACCCGGGCGCCGGGCGCGGGCTCGGTGACGGGACGATGCTGTTCGACTGGTACTTCGACGGCGACACGCCCAGCCAGGTGTTCGACGGGTTCCGGCTGAGCGAGCCCAGCGCCCGGGTCTTCGACGCCCTCGCCGGACGCGTAGGTGCGGTCGTGGCGGGACGCACCACCTATGACGACTCCGAGCATTTCGGAGGCGGCAGCCCGCACCCGACGGCCCGGCTGTTCGTCCTCAGCCATCGGGCGGCGCCGGAGATGACCGAACGGCAGACCCTCATCACCACCGGCATCGAGGACGCGGTCGCGGCGGCTCGCGAGGCCGCCGGCGACAAGGACGTCGGCCTCATGGGCGGCGGCGTCGCGGCCGAGGCCTTGGAGGCGGGGCTCGTCGACGAGGTGATCCTCCACCAGGTGCCGATCCTGCTCGGCGGCGGTCGCCCCTTCTTCCGGGCGCTGCCCGAGCACGTACGCCTCCGCCTCGTCGAAGCCGTCCCGGCGCCGGGCGTCACCCATCTCCACTACGAGGTCAAGCGCTGATCATCACCGGCGACCTGGCGATGATCAGCGCCCGCACGGCCTGGTCACCAACAGCGGGTTCGCCCCCGCTTTCGACGCCACCACCGCAGCCGCCGACCATGCCGCATGGCTCACCGACAACCCCCTGCTAGGAGAAGAAAAATGCTCAACCCCGACGTACGCCGCGTCCTCGACGGCACCTCGCTGGCCCACCTCGCCACCGTGCTCCCGGACGGCTCGCCCCACACCGTCCCGCTCTGGGTCGGCACCCACGGCGACCACGTCGTGTTCCTCACCGGTCCGCACTCGCGCAAGGCCCGCAACCTGCGCCGCGACCCGCGGGTGGCGCTCTCCTTGGCGCCCGCCGACAACCCGTTCCAGCCAGTCATCCTCCGCGGCCGGGTCATCGAATGGCTCGAGGGCGACGCGGCCTGGGAGATCATCGACCAGATCTCGACGAAGTACATCGGCAAGCCCTACTCCCGAGAAGAGGAACGCATCGTCGCCATTGTCGAGCCCGAGCGGCAGACCGTCGGCCGCGACTGAGCCGCCCCTACCCACCGCAGCCCTGCCCCACCAACCACCCCCGACGCTGTGCCGCGGTCCCCTTCTGGGGGTGCATCGACGCCTCCACACCGTCCGGCCGCCTGCAGTTCCACATGTTCGGCGCCTTCGACGAGTTTCTCCGTGAGCTCATCGTCGAGGGCACCCTTGAAGGGCCGCCTCGGCCCGAGCGCGGGGCCGCGTCGGTGGGCGCCCGCCGGCCCTGGACGCCCACGGGGTGGACATGGCTCGCGTGCTGTACGAGATGAAGGGCGATGACGGTAAGCGCCGCTACACCGTTCAACAGATCGCCGACCAACTCGGCGTCAGCCGCGCCACCATCTACCGCCATCTCGATCCCGACAAGGCGGTCTCGGCGTGGGAGGAGCACGGTACTCCTCCCGATCACCTACTACGGCGGGAGGGCCAAATGGTGCGCCTGTCAATCCAGCCTGACAGCATCCACACTGACAGCCTCCTTGAGGAAGACGACGCCGTCGATCGTGTCGAGCTGGGCCGGGTCCAGCGGGAAATAGGCGAAATCGTGGGAGATGCGCGGGGCTGGCTTCGTGACGGCCTCGGCCAGGCGGCGGGCGTCGATGAGAGAGTGGTCCCACGGGAGCGTGGACAGGATGCCCTCGACGGTGTCCGAGGGCGGGGTGTTGTCGCCGACCGTGCCGAAGGCGGAGGCCAGGAAGGCGTACCGGTCGCCCAGGTGCGCTTCGGTGATCGCCCCCGCGCTCGCCCACTCCAGCGTCTGGTCGCCGAGCTGCATGAGGCTCTTGTTCCGCTGCAAGTGGAGGTTGTGGGCGAAGACCAGGGCCGGGCCTTGCTCGGCGACGGCACGCAGGTTGGCGGCCATCATCGCGTCCCGCATGCCCGACAGCCGCGCCACGCGGCCCGGTGACGTGTCGGCCATCCAGCGGTGGTAGCGGAGCAGGCCGGTGGCGGTGCGCCCGTACAGTGCCGCCAGCTCCCTGTCCTTCGGGCTCAGCTGCGGCGTCTGCGTGTCGAGCAGCGCCACCAGGTCGTCGGCGATCAGTCGCAGCCGCTGGGCGTCGGCGGACTGGCCGATTGACTGGGATGGATCCATGACCGTGGCCTCATTCGTCCACAGGTCGTCCGGACCGAGCAGCGCGTCGAGGGTCTCCCTGGTGCAGGGGAGCGGGCCGTCGAGGAGATCGCAGAGGGCGGTGAGCGCCTGGCGCGGGCTCTCGGCCCAATACTCCAGCGGGCCGTCGAAGCCGAAGAACCGGAGCTTTTCGTCATGCTCCTCGTTGTACGCCCGCATCCAGCGCACGAGCTCGCGGTTGGCCGGAGGCGTACCGAAGCGGTGACTGAAGCCGCGTTCCATGACGTCGTCCAGCGTGCCCGCGCCCGTCGTGATGTAGTCGTCCACCACCAGGCCCCTGAGGCAGTCGCTCTCGATGGCGAACGACCGGTAGCCCTCGTGCTCGACCAGATGCTGGAAGATCTCGTTGCGCAGCTCGCCCAGCTCCCTCACGAAGTGCCTGGCCTCGCCCAGGCCGAGCAGCAGGGGCTTGGCGGGAAGCGACCGGAGGAACGCCGAGACGCCCGCGCCATCGAGCGGCCGGGCTGTGTCCTTGATATCCATACCTTCAACGGTATCGTTGAACTTTCGGTGTAAACTTTGCCGCAGAAATATCCGCTCTCATCGCTACAAACCTTCAATCGGTGGTTCATCCATGAGGCCAGTGGACCTAGCGCGCGAGCACGGCTTGTCCACCCAGGCGATCAGGAACTACGAGGACGCCGGCATCCTGCCCGCCGCCGAACGCACCGTCCACGGCTATCGCACCTAACGCCGCTGCAACCCTCCTGATGACCGCGCAGACCCTGTGGCACGACACCTACAACGTGTCCAGCGGCCGGCCGGCCACCAACCGCGAGTTCGCGGACGCCCTGCAGGCGATCCCCCCGGGCTGGTGCTGATCTCAAGCAACTCCACCGACGAGCGTCAGCGCGAACTCGCGGGTGCGGGCGTGAGTGAGGTCGCAGCGCAGGTGGGGGTCTCGCGGCAGACGCTGCATACCTGGTTGCGGCGTTACCGGGAGTCGGGTCTGGCGGGGTTGGCGGATCGGTCCCGCCGTCCGGTGTCCTCACCGGCGCAGGTGGAGGCGGTGGTGTGCGAATTGCGGCGTGAGCATCCCCGCTGGGGCCGGTCCGGTTGGTGCACGAGGTCGGACGGCTCGGCATAGAGCCGGTGCCGTCGCGGATGGGCGTGTATCGGGCGCTGGTGCGTCATGGCCTGATCACGCCTCGGGATCGGCGCAAGCGGCGTGAGCACTACCCGGGTCGATGGCAGGCGGGATGATCAGGCTTCCACCTTAGCCACTCACTGCCTTGTCCCAGGCGCGGCGATCATCCCGGAGCCTGAGCGCCCCCGCCGAATGCTGTTTGGATAGCACAAGCCCAGAAGGTGACAGTGTGAGGTATGCCTTGATAGGCATAACGTTTATGCCGTGCTACCATCCGTCAGCGCTGAGAATGCCTTGTCGATGAGACCGGTCGCTTACCACGAACTGTCGTACCTGTAGCTGTACCAGGACCCTTCGAGATGGGTATAGCGGTCACCGCCATCGGCATTCTCGTCAGGTTCCCCAGAGGTCAGCCACACGAAGCCCTTGTCGTTTTTCAGGAACAGGTCTCGGACTACTAGCCGTGCACTACCGGGGATCTCTTCCCCGGTGTAGAGATCGTCGTACCTCCTTCCGTCGCATACGTAGTACAGGCCAATCCATTGGCAGGGCTCCTTGCGGCCAGGGTTCTCGTCCACTGCTGTGGCGTAGGCTCTCAGGCTCGGTTCGGAGATCGTGTAACGGATCCAGAAAGGCGCGTTGGTGATGAGAGCTAGCCCGACGGCAATGGAGATGTACCACGGCACGAGCGCGCTGTTGAGTGAGCCGACTGGGGCATTTATTTTGTGGTCGGCCCATGTGATCCGGATCGTCCAGTAGAGGAGCAGTAGAAAGCCGATGGGGATTGCGAACTTGAACGTCTCGAACCCGTACCAGGAGGGATAGCTGGCCCATATCAAGAGGATGGTGGCTGCGGCCGAGAAGACGATCAGAAACGGTAATCCAGGCGGCTTATTGATCACGGCGTCACCTTAGCGGCATCCAACGACGCCGGATAGCCAGCGCGGCTAGTCTCGTGCGGCGGTGCGGCGCTGGGTCGGCGAGTTCGGCAAGTACGGCGCGGGGCGGCTACGGCGATGCCCCGCGCGGCGCGCCGCGCGAGAACGGCCCCCAGGCCGCACGCGCAGCGCGGCAGCGCTGGCGCGGGGCGTACGGCGGCGCGGCGCAGCCGCCGCCTTGATACCTACAAGAACAATTCGGCAGAGCTACGAGCGGGCTCGAGCGGGCTCGCGTCGTGATCAGTCGAGGAGGTCTGGGCGGCGGCTGGTCAGGGCTCTGCGGGCGGTGACGAATCGCTCGTGAAATTCTTCGGCGAAGGCTTCTCGGCGGTAGCGCTGTCGTAGAACCCGGTCGAGACCGGTGCCGGCCGCCGATTTGGGCGCCTTGATCGGGCGCGAGCGCGACGTGCTGGAGCTCATCGCTCGCGGCCTGTCCAACGGCGAGATCGCTGGGCGCCTCTACCTGTCGGAGGGCACGGTCAAGAGCCATGTCGGGCGCGTGCTGGCCAAGCTCGGCCTACGCGACCGGGTCCAAGCGGTTGTCCTGGCCTACGAGTGCGGCCTGGTCCGCCCGGGCGAGCTGGGGCCGGTCACGAGGATCGACGGCTGAGCGCCCGCCAGATACCGCCGTCACGCTGGACGGGGCAGATTATGCAGCACGCCGCCACGTCCCTTGCCGAGCTCCAAGCCCCCGATCTCAAGAATCTTGACGCCGTGATCGCGCAGCTAGCGGTTGGCGAACGGCTTCTTGTGGTAGCCGATCACCACGCCGAGGGCCAGGGCGAAGAAGTTGTTGGGACATGCAAAGCGGCGGCGATGCGACGCCATGCGTCGGGGCCGGGCGACCCGGTCCCGCACATCCTTGTTCTGATCACCTCGTACACCCTCGACCCGTCGCGACACCGCCGACACCCAGGTGCTACTTGGTAGCACCAGATGGCACGCAGAGGTAGGGTTGATGAGTGAGCACTCCTGAGCCCGACCGCTCCCACCAGATCTCCCAGCGCGACCTGCGCAACCGGTCAGCGGAGATCATGGATGGACTGGAACGCGGAGAGCGGTACGCCGTCACACGCAACGGCCACCACATCGGCGATCTGGTCCCCATCCGCCGTCGGCGCCGGGCCGTCTCGCGGGCCGAGTTCGCCGCCGTGTCCCGCGGCATGCCGCGCCTGGACGACCGAAAGTACCGCGAGGACATGGACCACCATGTCAATGACGACCTCTACGACCCTTACGACCGCGCCTACAGCAGAGGCGAGTTCGCAGAGGACGGGGAATGACTCCCACGCAAGGTTTGCTCGACACCAATATCCTCATCTTGCGCGCCGGAATCGACCCCGACGAGCTACCGGACGAGATGATGATCAGCGCCATCACCACCGCAGAGCTGTCGGTCGGCGTGCTGGTGGCCACCGGGGCGCAGGAACTCGCCCAGCGGATGAAGATCCTGCAGACCACCGAAGCCGAGTTCGACCCCCTGCCCTTCGACGACACCGCCGCCCGCGAGTACGGCCAACTATGGACCGCCGTCATCGCCTCCGGCCGCAAACCCCGCCCCCGAACAGCAGATCTGATGATCGCCTGCGTGGCGATCGCAAACCGGCTCCCCCTTTACACCTGCAACCCAAAGGATTTCAAAGGCCTGGACCACCTGCTCACCGTGGTCCCGGTCACACGGCCACGCTGAGCAATGCATAAAGGATGCCCGGTCCGGCGCGAGCCTGGCCGATCTCAAGAAACGGGTGGAGGCGGAACGGAAGAACGATGGCGACGGCCGGGGCGCTGGTACCCGCGAGTCAATGGCACGAAGGCCGCTTTCCCAGGTCGGGAACGCGCCGCTTTTGGCTGGGGAGAAACCCAAGTCGGGAAACTGCCTCTGACCTGCGTTTTCTGAGTGGTGGAGCCTAGGGATTCGAACCCCTGACTTCCTACTTTTTCGTACGCCCCACGGCGGGCACATTCCGCAAGTTCAGCGACCACCCGGTCTGGTGACCCTGGATGGCCCGAGGACGGCGGCGGCCAGGCGTTGATTCTTAACCCTGCGGGCATGACCGATCAGGCACATGGCGGAAGTGCGGGTGACCGGGGTAGATCCCGCGGTGGAGCGCAGGGCGCGGGCGTCGGCGAAGCGGGTGCGGCATCGCCGATCTCAGCCAGGACATGGCGCGTCGTTGCGGGATCTGTGGCCCACTGTTCGGGCAGGTACAAGCGCCAGTTGAAACGCCCTGCGCGCGCGGTCCAGCAGGTGCTCGAACCGGTTTGGCGGTGCCGCGACCGACATGATCCGACAACTGCCAGGAGTTCTTACCGGGCACATCGACCAACAGGCCGCGGACCAGCCCGGTGCAGCTTGCCCTGGGTTCGGGCCGGGCGAACAGCGGGCCGGCGATCCGCGGGGCCAACGCGGTCAGTTCGGCGGGGTGCGGCTCAGTCCTTCGGGCGGACGAACAGCTCGAGGTATGAGCACTGGCCGCAGCGGAAGGCGTCGATGATCCAACGCTCCCGCCCCCGGCGCTTGGCGCCACCGAATACCCCGCGCTGCAGTGGGCCGGGAATCCATCGGCCGTATCCTTGCGAATACTCTCCCTCATCCTCCATGTATCCCGGCTGCAGGTGCTCTCCACCGCACTGGCTGCATCGCACGATCACGACATGGCAGTCTGCCAAACACGGCGACAGAAGGGCGACCGGCACGATTAATCCTGCACGAGCCGCCTTGGGACGGAAAGGCATCCACCACCATTTGTCGTACTGGCGTGGGAGCATGACTTCATGGCGACCTCAAAACAGCCGGTGACGGTCCCGACTGACGCCAGCGTGGACGATTTCGGTTGCGTCCGCGGGAGTGGTGTACGAGTTTGGCCTGGTCACAGGCGTGGCGTCGTGAAATGAAGACGGCCATCGCGTGATCCTTCGAGTAGCAA
>NZ_JBFAMX010000260.1:0-14011 GCF_040659615.1 Nonomuraea sp. NPDC049784 | reverse complement strand
CCGGCCGCATCCGCCGCGGCCGGCCCCTCCCCGCGGGCAGCCGCCTGCACAAGACCGCCGCCTTCGGGCCGCCGGTGGACGACGAGCTGCTGTATGCGGTGGTGGACGCCCTGGACGAGATCGCCGCGGAGACCGGCCACTCCGTGCCCCAGGTCGCCCTGAACTGGCTGCTCCAGCGACCGACCGTCTCCTCGGTCATCATCGGGGCTCGCGACGAGACGCAACTGCGGGAGAACCTGGGGGCGGTCGGCTGGAACCTGGCCCCGGACCAGGTGGCCAGGCTGGACGCGGCCAGCACCACCACGGCGGCGTACCCGTACTTCCCGTACCGGCGGCAGGAGGGTTTCGCCCGGCTCAACCCGCCGATCGCCGCCCGCGTGAAATTCTGAAAATTTCACACCGCGACCAGCGTCCGCGCTGGTCGCCAAGAGGGCGAGGGCGGCGCCGTTGCGGGGGCGGATCACCGCATCGTGCAATTGCGGTGATCCGCCCCCTTCGAGATGGGAGACCTGGTGCGCCACCGACTCGCCGCCCTGTCGCTGCTCGCGTCCACCGCCCTGGTCCCGGCCCTGGCCGTGGCCACGCCCGCGCACGCCGACCTGACCCTGCAGAAGGTCTACTCCAGCCTGCCCTACGACATCTGCATCGCGTTCGGCCAGTCCGGACAGCAGAACGGCCGGTGGGGCACCTGGTGGTGCAGCGCGACCCAGCCGCAGATCCCGCAGTACCCCACCTACGACCTGTGGGCGTACCCGTACTGAGGCTGAGACCGCAGGACCGTGCCGTTCCAGACCAGCGCCGGCGGCTCGGGGGTTGAGGGGCGCAGCCAGGCGACCTCCACCCCCGTGCCGACCAGCTCGAAGACGTAGGCGTCCGGTCGTCCCGGCACCTCCACGCGGCGGACGTCCTCCGCTCCGGCCAGCCGCGACGACAGCTCGGCGAACGCGTCCGCGCAGGGGTGCCGCACGGACATGGTGTCGCCCTCGAAGGCCATCAGCTGGAACTTCGAGAACAGCAGCTGCAGGAAGTTGTACGGGTCAGGCGTCGTGGGCGTGTCGGGGCCGAGCTGCCAGCAGACGGTCAGCCGGATGCCGCACGACAGGGCCAGCATGTTCCTGATGACGAGGTCGTCGGCGTTGAGCCGGTGCCGCAGGGCCTCGAGCTCCTCCGGGCAGCCGGTCATGAACATCTGGAGGTTGGGTGGCAGCTCGGCCATCCGGTCGTACAGCCGTTTCATGGCCGCGCGCACCGGTTCGGTGGTGAGCCGCCCCTCGTGGAGGTCCTCGACGGTCAGGCGGTGCCACGGCTGGACGCCCCCGGCCTCGAACACCTCGGTCAGGTGCTCGAACACCTCGGGGTACTGCAGCGGCAGCGGCCCGTTGTACTCGCCCGCCACGACCGGCTTGTCCCCCACCGCCGCGCGCACGTCCCGGATCGTGTCGGGGATCAGGTACGGGTCCCCGTACAGGTGGATGTCGAAGACGTCGTACGCGTCCCGCCCCTCCTCGATGACCTGGAGGAAGAAGTCCCGCTCGCCGTCCGGCTCGTCGGGGGCGGGGAACACGCCGGGCGGGCAGCCGCCCAGCACCACCGTGGCGTCCGGGTCGCCGCTCTTGACCGCCTGGTGGAAGGACGTGAGGTGGGCGACGTAGTCGGCGGCCGTGCCCGCCCAGAACAGCGCGATGCACGGCTCGTTCTCACACTGCCAGTAGCGCACGCGGCCCCGGCAGTGCTCCACGAGGGCGCGCAGCGTGGCCGCGTAGGCCGCCGGGTCGACGGGCGGGGAGGCGGGCAGCAGGTCGGTGGAGCGGGTGGAGCCCCACGGCGAGGACGCGCCCAAGGTGAACCAGAGCTCGGTGCCGTCGTCGACCTGGTCGAGCACGGCGTCCACCGCCGACCAGTCGTGGCGACCGGGCTCGGGCTCGAGCTGCGACCAGTAGAAGAACACGCGTACCAGCCCTGCGCCCAGCTCCTTGGCCTGCGGGGCGAACGTGTCGGGCTTGTTGTAGAGGCCGTACTGGATGCCTCGCACCACTCCGAGTTGGATGTCCATGACCTCACGGTCTCCGGCCGCCCTGGTAGAACGCTGGCAGAGCGCTGTCAGGGGGTGCGCAGGCGGACCGGGCCGAACAAGCCGGTGCTGCGCTGGCCGGGGAAGACGAAGTGCGTGGGGCTGACCTCGTCCAGGTACGGGGCGAGGGTGCCGAGGACGAGGACCTCGACGGTGTTCTCGCCCTCGTCCAACGCCACGTCGAAGGTGTAGGGCGAGCACACCCTGATCCCGCATGGCCGCCCGTTCACCGTCACCTCGGACGTGCCCCGGACCCTGCCGAGATCGACCACGCCCGGTCCGGCGGTCGCGCTGATCGTGGTGCGGTAGCGGACGCCGCCGCTGTAGCCGGACAGCCCGCGCTCCTCCCAGTCGCCGAGCCGCATGCGGCCGGGACCGCAGGTGAAGCGGACCGGGCCGGTCAGCGTCCCGGTGACCTCCACCTCCGTCTCGCGGATCCGTACGGGCCCGGTCGCGTTCACCTCGATCCCGGTCACGCCAGGCGGCGGGTCCAGCAGGAGGCGCTCGGTGCGCGGGCCGCGCCCCGGCAGGGCGAACGTGGCCGGCAGGGCGGCCGGGCGGCCGTCGAGCCAGCCCGCCTCAGGCAGCGGGTTCGGCCGGGGACGCAGGTGGAGGGCAGCCGGGTCGCCGTGCTGGCGCCGCCGTACGCGCGGTCGCGACGACCAATCAGGGCCGGAGACCACGAGCCCGTCCACCAGCACCCAGCCGCCGGACTCCACGGTGATCGTGTTGTCGCCGGGCCGCAGCAGCCGGGACACGTCGTAGCGGCGCACCCGGGGGATGTCCGCCTCCTCGTACGGGTCGAATCCGCCCTGCCTGCCCGCCTCCACCCCGTTGACCAGCACGCGGCAGAACGCCGTCGAGGCCACCTGCACCAGCTCGTACGGCGGCTCGCCGACGTGGACCGTGACCTGCATGGGAGACCCGCTGATCCACTCGGGCCGGACGGCGTCCGCCGGCGAGCCGACCAGACAGGCGTAGGCCCGCAGGTCGAGCGGCTCGTCGGGGACCAGCCGCAGCTCCAGCAGGTGTTCGCCGGGCGCGACCGGCGAACGCGAGACCGCGGCGTATCCGGCGTCGTCCAGCGGCAGTTCCTCGCCGTCCAGCCACACGGTCTTCGCCGCCCCGGCCCCGACCGCCAGCCAGCCGGTGCCCGGGACGGTGAGCACGCTGCGGAAGCGTGCCTCCTCGCCCGCCCGCACCTGCCCGAACGCCAGGAACTCGCCCGGCACGTGCCCCTTCGGTCCGAGGGTCTCCCGATGGATGGGATCCTTGCGCAGGCCGCGTGAGGGCGACCACACCGACGGCGTCCATGGTCCGGCCCCCACCCGCTGCTCCCCGCGGGGTCCGAAGGTGGCGTGTACCGGCTCGCCGTCCGGTGTGCGCAGCGTCCAGCGCTCGACGGTGGCCTGAGTGCCGAAGTCCGCCCACGTGTCGTCCAGCGTCGGCACCAGCTCGACGTCCCACTCGTCGCCGAGATCGACCTCGTGGGGGTACGAGGGAGGCGTGGGCACCGAGGAAGTGGTCCCGTCGAAGATCAGCAGCGCGGCCGGCCCGTCGTCGAAAGGCACGACGACCTCCACCGCGTCGCCGTCCCTGGTGTGCGGCAGCGCCCGGGTCTCCCCGGTGAAGGGACTGGCCAGCGTCGGCGTCCCGGAGACTCCCCGGACCTTGACCCGCATCTCTTTCGCGTAGCGGCCTGGGTCGAAGGAGATGGTGGCGTCCAGCCAGCCCAGCTCGACGCCGCGCTCCTCGGGCCGGCCCACGCCGATCCTGCTGGCCATGGGGTGCGTGGCGGTCAGGAACACCAGCGTGGTCTCCCCGATCTCGCGCACCAGCGGCGGCACCGGCGCCTCGACCCGTCGTTCGAGCCCGGCCAGCGCCTCCCCCAGTTGTCCGCTCGACTCCACGAACGCGGCCGGCAGCCCCTCCGGCAGCGCGCCGACCGCGACCAGCAGCCCGCCGTCGGCGGCGAACTCCGCCAGCCTGGCAGCCACGTCCTCGTCGAGCACGGTGACGGCCGGCAGCACGATCGCCCGGTACGCCTCGGTGGAGACGGCCAGCCGCCCGCCCTTCACGTTCGCCCGCCGCACGGAGTCCTCGTCGATCACGTCGGCGTCGAGGCAGAGCCGGTCGAGCACCCCAGGCACGGTTGCGAACCACGCCATGTCGCCCACGATCTCGCGGTAGACCTCCTGCGCCCGCGCGGCCTCGGGAGAGACCCCGTCCAGCCGGGTGCCAGCCTGCGACGTCGCGGTGGGCAGGAGCACCGCGACGTCGCAGGCGTGGCGGCCCAGGGAGAGCGCCGCGCACAGGCGGGTGACCGCGTCGGCGAAGACGCGGTGGTGCCGCCAGTACGGCTGGCGCCAGTCGGTGGAGGGAGGCGCCCACTCCCACCAGCCGCGCCTGGTCGTGTAGTAGACGGCGTGCGGGTTGTAGAGGTTGGCCCCGGCCCGCAGCCAGGGCAGCAGCCAGTCGAAGGTCTCCTCCAGGGTGCCGCCCCAGCCGCTGGAGTGGAACGCCTCGATCCACGTGCGCGGCCTGCCGTACAGGTGGGCGAGCGAGGAGTGCAGGCGCGCGTCCCCGTGGTGGTCCGAGCCGGGCGCGCTGAACCAGCGATGGGTACGCGCGTAGTCGCCGTACAGCCGTACCCCGTCCACGGGATGCCCGGCGCGGGCCGGGTCCTGCTGGTCGCAGCCGTTGAGCAGGCCGTGGCGCTCGTGCCAGGCGGCCAGCGGCCGGAAGAACGCCTCCTCGGCCAGCTCGGCGCGGGTGAGCTGGTAGGCCTGCCAGTCCGGCTCGTCGAGCGAGAAGGGCTCGCCGCGCCTGACCGCGTACTCCTCGGCGAACGTGGCCGACCAGGTGGGCAGGGTGGGCAGCTCGTCCTGGAACGACCCGGCGATCACCCTGCCGAACCAGTGGCCGACCCGCCGCTCGAACTCCCCGTGCACCCGGTCGAGCAGCACCGCGCACGCCTCACGGGACAGGTAGTCGAAGCCGCGCGTCGAGACGGACCCGTCGGCGGCCAGCCACTGACCGGCGAACTCCGGACGTTCCTGGACGAGGCGGGCCTGCAGGTCGGCGCCGGAGAAACCGAGCTGGTCGTAGAACCACAGGTAGGCGCCGAGCTCGAAGGCGTCGGCGCAGACGCCGTCCAGCAGCTCCCACCAGGCCTCGGACAGGAACGGCGGATCGTCGGCGTCGGAGCCGAACAGCGGCCCCGACGGCGCCAGGTTCAGTATGACGAGGTTGCGCACTCCCCCCGCGACCAGGCGCTCCATCTGCCAGCGCAGCCGGTCGCGGCGCAGCGGCTCGCCGCTCCACCACCAGATGGCCGCCGGGGAGAACTCCCGAGGCGGGTCGCGCAGCACGTCGAAGAGGGTCATCCCTTCAGCCCGCTGGCGAAGCCCTTGATGACGTAGCGCTGCAGCACCAGGAAGACCAGCACGATCGGCAGCGCCCCCAGCACGAGCCCGGCGAAGACCAGGCCGTGGTCGGAGACGTACTGGCCGACGAAGGCGAAGACGCTGACCGGGACCGTCTCGAACCCGGAGCCGCCCAGGTAGAGCAGCGGGGTGAAGAAGTCGTTCCAGATGAAGACGGCGTTGAGGATGAGCACGGTGCCGGTGATGGGCCGCAGCAGCGGGAAGACCACCTTGGTGAAGGCGGTCAGGTGCGAGGCGCCGTCGATCTGGGCGGCGCTGGCGTACTCGCGGGGCAGCGCGCGGATGAAGCCGGTGTAGAGGAAGACCGTGAAGGGGAGCTGGATGCCGGTATAGAAGAGGATCATCCCGGCGTGCGTGCCAATCAGCCCCAGATCGGTCACCAGCTCGTAGAGCGGGATCATGCCGAGCTGGAACGGCAGCACGATGCCCAGCAGGAAGAGGATGTAGAGGCCGTACCCGAGCCGGGTCTGCACGCGGGCCAGGAAGTAGGCGGCGAACGAGCCGAGCGCGATCAGCGCGACCAGACTGACGACGGTGATCACCGTGCTGTTCACCAGCGAGGGGCCGAGCGCGGCGGCCGTCCACGCCTTGCCGAAGTTGGCCAGCGTGGGCGGGCTGGGCAGCGCCAGCGGCGTCTGGGAGATCTGCGCCGGGTCCTTCAGCGACAGCGAGACCAGCGTGTAGACGGGGAACAGAAAGGCCACCGCCACCGCGATCATCACGATTTCCAGCAGGAACGTCCTTCTCACGCCGTCACCTCGCGGTTGCGCAGGTAGTAGACCTGGATGAGGGAGACGGCCGCCACGAACAACGCGAGCACCAGCGCGATGGCGGTGCTGTAGCCGAACTTGCCGAACACGAACGCCTGCTTGTACAGCACCGTGGACAGGGTCTCCGTGGCGTAGCCGGGGCCGCCGTTCGTGGCGGCGAAGACCTGGTCGAAGAGCTTGAGCCCGCCGATCGTGGAGAGCATGAGGTTGATCGTCACCGCGGGGGCGAGCAGCGGCCAGGTGACGTAGCGGAAGCGCTGGAACGTGCCCGCCCCGTCGATCATCGCCGCCTCGTGCAGCTCCTTCGGCACGCCCTCCAGCCCGGCCAGGAAGATGACCATGGAGTATCCGGCGTACTGCCAGACGACCATGCCGGCGATCGACCACAGCGCGACCGACGGGTCGCCCAGCCAGTCCACGTGCAGGCCGAGCAGCCCGTTGAGGCCGGCCGACGGGTCGGGGTTGTAGACGTACTTCCACAGGAACGCCACCATGACCGGGCTGACGACCACAGGCGCGAAGAAGACCACCCGCAGCACCGCCCGGCTCTTCAGCTTGGCGTTGACGCCCAGGGCCAGCAGCAGGCCGACGCCGTTCTGCACGGCCACGATGGCCACGGTGAGCAGCAGCGTGTTGCCGATCGAGCCCATGGCCTGCTCGTCGTGCAGGAGCGTGCCGAAGTTGGACAGTCCGACGAAGGCCATGTCCTGGCCGATGCCGCTCCAGTCCGTGAAGGCGTACACCACGCCGGCAGCGGCCGGGTAGAGCACGACCAGTGCGTAGACGACGAGTGCGGGCGCGGCGAACAGCCAGGACGGGGAGGTGGTGCTGAACCGCCGCCTCCGCCGTGAGGCTGCCGACCGCCGCCGCACAGTCAGGGAAGTCACTTCTTGTACGCCTCGTCCATCTTCTTCAGCGCCTCGTCGATGGTCGACTTGCCGGCCAGCAGCTCCTGGATCACCGCGAAGTGCACAGGCTGCACCTCGGCGTTGGGCCAGCGCTGGTCCATGAACGGCACCGCCCGGTCCTTGGTGAACGGCAGGAATGACTGGACGGCCGGGTCGATCGTGGACGAGGAGTCCTGGGTGAGCGGGATCGCGGCGATGGCCTTGGCCCAGGCGTTGATGTTCTCCTGCTTGCCGAGGAAGTCGATGAACGCCTTGGCCTGCTCGACGTTCTTGCCCTTGGCGTTCGCGCCGAGCCCGACGACCACACCGGCCGGGATCCACACCTGGTTGGCGTCGTCGGCCCCGGGCACCGGGAACATCGACAGGTCGTCGGGCGAGGAGGCCGCCTTGCGGAAGTCGGGCAGCACGGCCGACACCTGGATCGCCATGCCGGCCTTGCCGGTGGCCACCATCGAGATCTGCTGCTCGAACGTGGTGCCGTTCGGCTTGTCGTTGAAGAAGCCGCGCTTCTGCAGCTCCAGGTACATCTCCATGGCCTGGCGCCAGCCCGACTGGGCGAACGTGGTCTGCCCGGCGAGCTGCTTGTCGTCGAACGTCGGGTCCTTGGCGTAGACGGTGGAGGGCACCAGCGCGTACGTGATGAGCTGGGTGACCCACGGCGTCTGCGCGCCCAGGGCGATCGGCGTGATGCCCGCCTTCTTCAGCTTGTCGCAGACGGCGAGGAACTCCGTCCACGTGGTCGGCGGCGCGTCCACGCCCGCCTTCTGGAACGCCTTCTTGTTGTAGACGGCGCCGATGACCGACGACCCGGCGGAGTAGATGTAGGTCTTGCCGTCGAGCTGGAAGGCGGGCTTGAAGCCGGCGGGAATCGTGTTCGTCCAGGCCTGGGCCGACAGATCGGCCAGCAGCCCGGCCTTGGCGATCTGGCTCATGGACATGGCGCTGCCGTTGCCCGGATACACCACGTGCAGGTCAGGTCCGTTGCCCGCGCCGAGCTGGGTCCGCACGGAGGTCTGCACCTGGTCGGTGGGGGCGTAGGAGGCGGTGAGCCGCACCTCCGGCTTGGCCTTCTGATACGTGGCGATCAGCTCGTCCATGGGCGCCTTCTGGTCGGCCACGCCCACGATCTTCAGGTCGAGGGCCGCCGCCCCGCCGCCGGTCGTGGCGGTGGTCTCGGGCTTGGTCGAGCAGGCCGTGGCCGCCGCCGCCACCGCGAGGCCGCCCATCATGCGGAAGAACTGGACCCGGCTCAGTCGGGCGTCACGCAGATCGGTCATGTCATGTCTCCTCGACGGCGCTGGCGAGCCGATACGAACGTTTTAATGACGGGCCTGTTAAGTTAACAGCGAAACTTGTTAAAACTGAGGGATGTCGGGAGGGTACGAGTCGCCCGAGAAGGGTGTCAAGAGTAGGATCCGCAACCGTCCTAGCGAGGGTGGGGGCTTAGTGAAGTCGCGGCAGCACACCTCTGGCAGGTCCGCCCGGTGGCGGGGCATGGCCGAGCACATCGTGCGGCAGGGTTCGGCCTCGGTGACGGAGCTCGCGGAGAGCTTCGAGGTGAGCGTGATGACCGTGCACCGGGACCTCGACGAGCTGGAGCGCCAGGGCATGGTGCGCAAGGTCCGGGGCGGCGCCACCGCTCAGGCCTCCAACGTCTGGGAGAGCAACATCGTCTACCGGCTCCAGGCGCACACGGCAGAGAAGGACGCGATCGCCAGGGTGGTGGCCGGGCTGATCGAGCCGGGCAGCTCCGTCATGCTCGACGACTCCACCACGGCGCTGGCCGTGGCGCGCCATCTGGGCGAACTGGCCCCGCTGACCGTCCTGACGAACTTCCTCGAGGCGATCAGGCTGCTCGCCGGCACGCCCGACATCCGGCTCATCGCGCTGGGCGGCGAGTACCACGCCACCCACGACTCGTTCCTCGGGCTCGGCTGCGTGGACGCGGTCGAGGCGGTCAGCACCGACGTGGTGGTGGTCTCCACCTCGGCGGTCTCCGACCAGTACGCCTTCCACCAGGAGCAGGAGATCGTGCTGGTCAAGCGGGCGATGCTGCACTCGGGCACGCGGCGGATCCTGGCCGTGGACGGCTCCAAGCTGGCCCGGGTGGCCCTGCACAGGGTCGCGCCGCTCGAGGACTTCGACGTCATCGTGGTTGACTCGAACGCGCCCGCCGAGATGCTGCAACGGCTGCGCGACCGGCACCGGCGGGTCGAGGTCGCTCAGTTGTAACAACAAGATCTGTGATTTGTAACTCAAGTCTTGTTAAGACCTTGCCTGCTTGCTACAAAGTGAGGGCTTTCGCCCCCCACGTGAGGAAGCAGCATGCACACCCGCCGTTCTTTCCTCGGTCTCAGCGCATTAGCCCTGGCGTTCAGCACCGACCTCGCCGACCCGTGGACGGCCCAGGCCACGGTCAAGGGTGACTATCCCTTCCAGCTCGGCGTCGCATCGGGAGATCCGCTGCCCGACCGGGTGGTGCTCTGGACCCGGCTGGCGGTCAAACCGCTGGAGCCGCTGGGCGGCCTGCCGTACAACAAGATCAAGGTCGAGTGGGAGATCGCGGAGGACGAGGGGTTCACCCGGCGCGCGGGGCACGGCTCCACCTGGGCCACCCCCGAGTACGGTCACTCGGTCCATGTGGACGCCAAGGGTTTGCTGCCCGGCCGCGAGTATTTCTACCGTTTCCGCACCGGGGGCGAGCTCAGCCCCGTCGGCAGGACCAAGACGGCCCCCGCGCTGCGCAGCAGCCCCGAGTCGCTCCGGCTGGCCTTCGCCTCATGCGCGTCGTGGCAGGACGGCTACTACGCCGCCTACCGCCACCTGGCGGAGGAGCAGCCCGACGTGGTCTTCCACCTCGGGGACTACATCTACGAGTACGGAATCGTGCCCTCGGGCGGGAACCGCAACACGCCGGTGCCCGAGCAGTTCCGGGTGCAGTGCGACACGCTCGACCGCTACCGCGTCCAGTACGGCCTCTACAAGAGCGACCCCGACCTGCAGGCCGCGCACCAGGTGGCGCCGTGGATCGTCACCTGGGACGACCACGAGGTGCTCGACAACTGGGCGGGCAAGTACGGCCCCGGCGGCGAGGTGACCGAGCAGGACTACCTGGTGATCCGCGCCAACGCCTTCCGCGCGTACTGGGAGAACCTGCCGATCAGGGTGCCGGCCGTGCAGGGGCCCGACGCGCGCATCTACCGCAGGTTCGCCTTCGGTGACCTGGCCATGTTCAACGTGCTGGACACCCGCCAGTACCGCGACGACCAGGTCTGCGGCGACGGGCAGCAGATCGACTGCGCGGAGCGGCTCGACCCGGCCCGGCAGATGCTCGGGGCCGAGCAGGAGAAGTGGCTGCTCGACGGCCTGGGCGCCTCCCATGCCAAGTGGAACGTGCTGGCCCAGCAGATCGCCATGATGCAGCTCGACTACGACGCCGGGCCCGCCCAGAAGCTCAGCATGGACCTCTGGGACGGCTACAAGGCCGCCAAGGATCGCGTGCTGAACGGCATGGTCGAGCGGCAGGTCAGCAACCCCGTCGTCCTGACCGGCGACATCCACTACAACCTGGCCGGCGAGCTCAAGGCGAACTTCGACGACCCCTCGTCGCGCACGATCGGCGTGGAGTTCGTCGGCACCTCGGTCAGCAGCGGCGGCAACGGCAACGCGAACACCGGTCTGCCGCCCGGGGGCAGCGACCCGGTCAACCCGCATCTTCGCTTCTCCAGCTACCAGCGCGGCTACGTCTCCTGCGAGGTCACCCGGAGCCAGTGGCGGGCCGACTTCAAGGTGGTCCCGTACGTGGACCGGCCCGGCGCGCCGGTCTCCACCCGCGCCAGTCTCGTGGCCCTCGACGGCGTGCCCGGCCTGCACGCGCTCTGACAGGAAGGACCGATCATGCGACTCCTCACCGCCGCGCTGGCCGCCGCCACCGTCCTGACCGCCACGGCCGCGGCCTGGCAGCCCTCCCCCACTGAGCCCCCTTCGGTCCCATCGGTGAAGGTCAGGCAGGGAACCTCCAAGGGCACGGGCAAGCTGACCCCGATCGCCGGCTCCGACCGGGTGGTCGCCCCGCTCGGCGTGGACCCGGCCTGCCCGGCCAAGATCGAGGTCGGCATGCGCAGCGACGCGAAGACGGCCTCATACGCCAGCCTGTCCGTGGAGATCGACCAGCCGCTGTCCGCCTCCCGCTCGATGCTGACCAGCTACCTGCCACCCGGCTACGAGCTCGGGGCGAAACTGCTGATCGCCGTCCCTCCCACCACCTCCGAGGGCGAGTACGGGCTGCGTCTCAAGACCGCGAACCAGACCCTGCCGGTGCCGGTGCAGGTGGTAACCCTCGACAAGCTCGACAACGGCGGAAATTTCGCGCTTTATCGCCCGATCACCGCCTCGTCCCAGCACACCAACGCGAACTACCCACCGTGCAGCATCGCGGACGGCGACTCGGGCTCCAACGGCTGGGCCGGCGGCAACGGCTGGAACGACGCCACGTCCAGGGCCTGGCCCGACACGGTGGCGATCGCGCTCGGTGGGGCCAAACAGATCTCCCGCGTGGACCTCTACACCCTGAACACCGAGCGCTACCCGGCCTCGAGCGTCGGGCTGCGCGACTGGGACGTCCAGGCGGGACTGAACGGCCAGTGGCAGACGGTGGCGCAGGTCCGCGGCAACACCGCGGGCAGCGTCCGCTCCGACTTCGCGCCGGTGACGGCGGACGCGGTCCGCATCGTCGCCCTGGCCTCCAACGGCGCCAACGACTACACCCGCATCACGGAGGTGGAGGTCCGCTAGGCCGCCCTAGAGCCCGTCGGAACGGATGCCACCGCCGGGCTCACTGTCGGCGGCCAGCGGGCGGATCTCGCTGAAGAGCTGGAGCGTCACCGGCCGGAGCCGCGCCCTGGGCCAGCGCAGCCGCAACGGGGAGAACGTCGCCGCCAAGACGATCTTCAGGTACGAGCGGCCGGTACGGCCGACGGGCACCTGGACGCACAGCCCGGACACGCCGGCGACGGTCTCCCGGCGGCCGATCCGAAACCGGCCGGCCCCCCTGACCTGGGGTCCGCCCTCGAGGCTCACCGAGTCCCAGCAGAGCTCGGCCGCCCCTGGGAAGGCCAGCCGCAGCGTGAACCCCGCCAGCGACCCGGCCGGATCCAGGTAGAAGGAGCCCTGGAAGTCATGCGTCCCGAGGCCGGTCGACAGCTTCGCCTCGCTGGCGTCCATGGCGATCCGCCAGGCGCCGGGATCGGTATAGGGGATCAAGGGGCTCACCTCGCTATGGAGTACGACGCGTCTACGCAGATAAGACGTCTTTACTCCGGCGAATGTGACATTCTTCGCCCATCGCCCGTCCCGTCGAGGCCGAAGTCAGCGTCTGAACGCCAGGCTGCCCACGGGGTGCTCGCCCTCCGTCTGCAGGCGGTACTCCTGGCCGGATTTCGCCCGGTTCTCCTCGATGACCTGCTCGGATGGCGCCTTGTCGCCGCCCATGATCGCGTCCTGCATCTTCTGGAAACGCTCGTGCGCGTCCTGGACGTACCCCGTCCCCAGAGTGGTGAAGTCGATCTGGGTGGCGATCAGCTCGCGCAGGTACGCCTTGTTCGGCTCGAACGTCACCGGGGCGGGCAGCTCGGGAGCGCACACCTCCTCCGGCTCGCGCCCGTCGTGCCTCTTGAACAGTTCGGCGGCCAGCCGCAGGTGCTCCAGCTCCATGTTGAGGTGCAGCTCCCAGATGTTCTTCACCCTCGGGTCCGACTCGGTCTCCATGAACGAGTGGTACATGTAGCACTCGTTGTACTCGTGGTTGAGCAGCATCTCCCACCAGCTCTCGCCCGGGTCCACGAGCGACTCGTAGTGGGTGACGTGCTCCTCCTCGATCAGGGCGATCTCCTGATACAGCCGGCGGGCGATCGGCTCCATGTACATGGGGCCGACGTTCATGTAGAAGTTCATGGTCTGCTGCTCGGCCGCCGTGATCGTGAGCGCGTGCAGCTTGGAGATGGGCGCGGTGTTGTTCCTGTCGTACGGCTCGCGCACGTTGTCCATCGGGTCCCGATGCTGCAGGTACGTCGGCCGCCCCGGCATCACCTCGGTCAGCTGGTCCACGATCTTCTCGGCCTTGCGGTGCTCGATCATCTCGTACAGGTTCGCGTACCGGTACAGATGGTCGAAGTCCTCCAGCACGCCGAACTCGAAGGCCTGCTTCAAATACCCGTCCGGCTCCATCCGCGCCACCCACGCCGTCAGATCCACCGCCACCTGCTCGTAAGCGAGCGTGGTCTCCAGCACCGACGACACCCCTGGCAGCAGCCAGTTGACCACCTTCTGCTGCTGCGCCTCGATGTAACGCACCCGCGCCAGCTGCTGCTTCAGCTCGATCTCCGGGCAGTGGCGGGCGAGATGGTGGCTGAAGAAGATCGCTTCCGTCTCGATCCCGTTCATCGCGATGATCCGGCACCGCGTGTACGGGTCGGCGTGGTCGGGATCGATGGGCTCGACATTCAGCTCGCGCCAGTTACGCAGCTGATCGTCCAGCGGGACACCCCGCTCCCGGAGTGGGTTGAAGGTCATGTGAGCAGCGCTCCTTCGAGGCCGTGGCGTTCGGGTTGCGGCCTACCCGGGGCAATCTCCCCACTACACCGTCGAAGGTCCTAGAGATAGCAATGCCTCCGACACGGTCACCAACGCCACATTCCCACCCGTACCGGGACTCCGGGAGAGGAGTGCACGAGCGGCGGCCCGGAAGGCGCGGGCAGCCCGGCGGACTGGAGAAGGCACTGGTCCAGGTCGGTCAGCGCGGCCCGGCGCAGCGGCCAC
>NZ_JBFAMX010000259.1:0-14043 GCF_040659615.1 Nonomuraea sp. NPDC049784 | reverse complement strand
GATCAGGGCACCTGAGGCCATCCACGGGGAATTCTCGTGGCCATCAGCCGGGACTCAACTGGCCGCCTACCAGGAGTCTTCCATGGCCGTCGGCATGAGGCGCCAAAGCCGGCAGCGGCCTCCTGTACCGACCGTCCCCAGAACGCAACGTCGGCCATGCCGTCGATCGGCTCCTCATGCCGCCACGATGCCAACCCATCGGCATCGATGAGGCTGAGCCGAGCCGCGTCCACCCCGACATGGCCCAAGAGTCTGGTCGATGTGGGCTGCGTGGAGCGCATCCTCAGGGTGACCGACTCCCATCGCACACCGATATTCCCGAAATCCCGGGAGGTTGCTGTCACGGCGATTTCCTGATCGGTGGGTAGACCACCGATCGCCACGATGGGAACGCCGTTCATGATGAACTCTGAACCGCCGGCCCGCACTGCGTGTTCGACACGTTCACGATGCGCCACCCGAGGTTCTTGACGTTCCAGCCAGGCATCGAACCCATGCGCCTGGCAGTGCTCGGCGAAAACGCCGACCAGTTGCTCGACCCCATGTCCGGGAATGTCATAGAGCCACGTACCTGGCTGGCGATTGAAGGAGCGAGCGGCAGTCTCGGCGTCAGGGCCTACCACGGCCAGGTCAACCGATGCACGGATACTCTCACGCAACGCGGGATCGTCTACCGCGGAGAGCATGTCCTCGTCCACTGCTGGAGGCACGTCCCCTGACCACAAGTTCAGATAGCCGGTATCGGCGACCACGAGTCGCCCGGACGGGCACGTGATGGACCCCAGCGATGTCGGAGCATCGATCCTCATTGAGGAAGTATGCCCCAACCTTCCCCGAGTTTGATCAATAACGCTGTATGTCCACCGTCCACATACACGGCGGCTAATGGTCTGCGGCAGAAGAGCAGGGCCTCCTGCGCCGTCAGCTCACCACGACGGCAAACCGCCGAGATGGCCAGCACTGCACCACCTGGGTCATGGAGCCATTCCCCGAACAAGGCTGACGCCTCCTTCGATGCGAAGCCACTTGATCGCGGTCCTTATCAAGCTCCTTAGCCGGACTAAGCTGCGTAAACAGTCTGGATAGATCCATAGGCGTCCGCACTTGTACGCCTCGGTTGTCACACAGTTGGTCACTCAGCAGCACGGTGGTCAGACGACTGCACAGCCGCAGATCGGGCTGGTGTCAGAAGCTTCCAATCTCCCGATCGTTCGATCGTCCGATCACATGAGCTCGTGGATGCTCTGAGGAGATGGTCGATAGGGAGAGCGGGTAACGATGAATGATGGCTTGCCGCGCACACACCAAGTGAGCGCATCCGGGTCATCCTTGGGCCTCGGCTCCAGCGCCCAGTCATATACACCTATCCGGATTTCCCATCCACTAGGCGGACTGTGGCGGTCCTCCGCCGCGTAGTCCACTCCATCGCCTTCTTGGGCAGCCCACACGCGCAGGGAGGTCGCAGGGCCGCGGGACCAAAGCTCTTCCAAGTTGTTCTCGACCCACAGCTCTCGCCAACGTTCGGTCCACGCACCGATAGTCGTTTCGAGAATGACGGCCCCGCCAGGCGGTACTCGCACTCCACGATGATCGCTGATGGGCTCGGGAAGAGGCTCGGGCCATAGTGGAGTCGATCCGCCTACACATGACCATGAATCGTCCACGACGATGGTGCGCGTGTCCTCATTAACGAGGATGCCGCGGACAGGAGCTTCGAGCCAGTTCCCCTCGAAATCCGCCTGATTGGCGAACTCAAATATGTACTGGTCGCAGATCACCTTTCCGAGGTAGGTGAGCCTCCACCCCTGGGGGCGCTCCAAGCTGACGTAGACCCTTACACGTCCGGAGTCGGCTTCTGTCCGCGCCTGCTGAACGGCCGCAAGCTCATCGGCGTCCGCACTTCGAGCAGCTGCATGGGCAGAGTCGGCAGCAGCCTTGGCCGAATGCACCGCAGCGATTGCGGATCGACGAGCATATAACAAGGAAGCTACCGCGATGATGGCAGCAATCATCGCGATCACATCGGAGGTGGCCACGTGTTCAATCGTAGGAGCGCCAAGCCCGCCAAAACTACTTATTGCAATAATGTGCCGCTATTTCGGGAGGAGCCGTTTGATCGCCAAGGCGCTGCTCGCCGGCAGCTGTCCTCCGCCGAAGCGCAACGGCTCTGGGCCGCGCTGCTCCTGGGCGACGCGCGGTAGGTCCCGCTCGTGCGGCCAGCACTCATCTCCAGGCCCTGATCACCTCGTACGCCGTCGACTCACCGCGTAGCGGCAGCGGGTCGGGGACGGAGTGTCAAGCTCGGCTTTGCGTGTACGTTCGCCGGTCGCCGTTCCTCGATCATTCGTTGCCCTGCGGTCACAGCCGAGCTTGATACGGAGGAGCCGGTCTGCTGGGCTTGCCTGAGTCGATGGTGTGCGAGGTGATCAGCCCCCAGCCACCCATCTACGTTCAGAGCCGTGTGGCGATCACCTCGGTGCCGGAGTGCTACCGCCGGAGGCATACTTCGATCTCATCGGCTCAGTCCGGGAGCCCGCCGCCGCTTGGGGGCACGGAATGTTCTCTATGCGCTTCTGCCTGCGTCCGTTGGTGCGAAGGGGTGGCCGGGCGGGACCGGCCCGGAGAGGCCGCACGCCCGCCCGGACCGCCCGGCCGCCCGCCGCCCATCGGGCGGCGGCTTGACCATGTAGTGAAGATTGTCGCCGCGCTTACTTGCTCTGCTCAGAGCTTGCATGCGCATCGCTGATGATCAGCTCGCCGATTCGGACTAACCGCGCGACGTACGTTCGCCCTTCGCGGCGACGCAGACGCGGAAGCAGCGCCCGCAGATCACGAGCGCACTCCTTCACGATTCGCAGCTGACGATCGGTCAGCACGCCCCTCTGGCTCCCGACATAGCTGGTGATCGGGCCTGCTATGCAGGAATCCAGGTAGACGACCGGCCGATCGTAGATGTCCACGCCATGCAGGTCATCGGGGAAAGGCAAGCCCATGTGCTCCGCCCAGAGCACACAGACCTCGTCGAAGACCGCCTTGTTCACTCACCAGCAGGCGCGACGCCCACCGGGCAAGCGACCCCGGTCCCTCCGATCCCGCAGTAGCCGTTAATGTTGCGGTGAAGATACTGCTGGTGATAATCCTCGGCATAGTAGAACGGCCCCGCGGGGGCGAGCTCCGTGGAGATCTCGCCATAGCCGGCCGCCTTCAGCACCCCCTGGTACGCATCCCGAGAGGCCTCAGCCGCCTTCTGCTGCTCCGGCGAGTGGTAGTAGATGGCCGAACGGTACTGCGTCCCCACGTCGTTGCCCTGGCGCATGCCCTGCGTCGGGTCGTGGGCCTCCCAGAAGACCCTCAGAAGCTCCTCGTACGACACCTTCGCCGGGTCGAACGCCACCCGAACGACCTCCGCGTGCCCCGTGAGGCCGCTGCAGACCTCCTCGTACGTCGGGTTCGGCGTGTACCCGCCCTGGTAGCCGACCGCAGTCGTGACGACCCCGGGTGTCTGCCAGAACTTGCGCTCGGCGCCCCAGAAGCAGCCGAGGCCGAAGTCGGCGATCTCCAGGCCCGGTGGCGGGGTGAGGGGGGCGTCGAGGACCGCGTGGCGGGACGGGATCGGCATGGGGTCCGGGCGGCCCGGGAGGGCGTCCTCGGGTCGGACCATCGATGTCTTGTTACCGCCGAAAAGCCAGCCCATGGCACTACCTCCACTAGGTCTTGTCCCAGAGTACATAGCCGTGAACGCTTTAGAGCCACTACACAATTCCGTATAGTGGGCGAAACTTGTGTTTAAAGGTGGTAATGGCCGAAGATGGGGTTCATGCCTGACCTTCGGCGCGGTGTCCTGTTCGGGATCGCCGCCTACACCATCTGGGGCCTGTTCCCCCTCTACTGGCCGCTGCTCAAGCCGTCCGGGGCCGTCGAGATCCTGGCCCACCGCATGGTGTGGTCGCTGGTCGTGGTCGCCGCCGTGCTGGCCGTCCGCCGGCATTGGTCCTGGTTTCGTCCCCTGGTCAGGCAGCCCATGAAGCTGGGCCTGCTGGTGCTGGCCGCCGTGCTCGTCACCGTGAACTGGGGCGTCTACATCTACGCGGTCAACAGCGGGCACGTCGTCGAGAGCGCTCTGGGCTACTTCATCAACCCGCTCGTCAGCGTGCTGTTCGGCGTGGTGCTGCTGCGAGAGCGGCTGCGGCCGCTGCAGTGGGTGGCCGTCGGGTTCGGGGCGCTGGCGGTGCTGGTGCTGACGGTCGACTACGGGCGGCCGCCGTGGATCGCGCTCACGCTGGCCATGAGCTTCGGCGTGTACGGGCTGGTCAAGAAGCAGGCCAACGTGGCGGCCACCGAGGGTCTCGCCATCGAGACCCTGGTTCTGTTCCTTCCCGCGCTCGGCTACATCCTCTTCCTGCAGACGGGCGGGCAGGGGACGTTCACCGGCGAGGGCCTCGGGCATGCCCTGTTGCTGATCGGCGGCGGGCTGGCCACCGCCATCCCGCTGATCTGGTTCGGGGCGGCGGCCATCCGGGTGCCGCTCAGCACCATCGGGCTCCTGCAGTACATCGCGCCGGTCCTGCAGTTCGCCTGCGGCGTGCTGATCGCCAAGGAGACCATGCCGTCCAGCCGGTGGATCGGCTTCTCGATCGTCTGGGTGGCCTTGGCGATCTTCACGTACGACAGCTTCAGGACGGCTCGGGCCGCACGGCGAGTGCGGGAATCAGCCCGAACGCTCGACCACGTAGTCACATAGCACCAAAAATGCTGATCTGGCGGGGATGTCGGGGAGGCCGGAGATGTCGGTACGAGCCCGGTCCACCCACGATTCCAGCTCCGCCCGCGCCTGCCCCATGGCAGGGTGGGCGCGGAGCAAGGTCAACGCCTCGTCCACGTTCTCATCCGCCACCGGCCCCGACAGCAGCTCACCCAGGCGGGAAGCCTCGCCCGACGCCAGCGCGTACAGGACCGGGAGCGTCTTGATGCCCTCGCGCAGGTCCGTTCCCGGCGTCTTGCCCGACTCGGCACCGGAGGACGCCACGTCCAGCAGGTCGTCGCCGAGCTGCCAGGCCACGCCGATGGCCTCGCACGCCCGGCTGAGCCGCTCCTCGACGTCCGCGGGGGCACCGGACAGCAGCGCGCCGAACCGGCCGGACGCGGCGATCAGGGAGCCGGTCTTGTCGGCCAGAACGCCCAGGTAGTGAGCGATCGGGTCCTCACCGTCGCGGGGGCCGATGGTCTCGCGGATCTGCCCCTGCACGAGACGGGAGAACGTCTGAGCCTGGATGCGGATCAGCTCCGGGCCGAGGTCCGCGAGGATGTCGGACGCCTGGGCGAACAGATAGTCGCCTGTGAGGATCGCCACGGTGTTGTCCCACCGGGCGTTGGCGGACGGTGAGCCCCGGCGTACCGGGGCCTCGTCCATGACGTCGTCATGGTAGAGCGAGCCCAGGTGGGTCAGCTCGATCACCACCGCACCGGGCACCACGCCCGGCGCGGACGAATCGCCGAACTGCGCGGCGAGCAGCAGCATCAACGTGCGGAACCGCTTGCCGCCGGCCTCGATGAGGTGCTTGGACGCCTCCGTGACGAAGGCGTCCTCGCTCTCCACCGACGAGCGCAGGAGCTTCTCGACCGCAGCCATTCCGGTGGCTAGGTCCTGCGCCAACCGCTCGTCCTCGATGGGAAGGTCAACCACGGGAGGCGCAGACATACGAGATCCCCTTATCTAATGAACAGGCTGTGAGCAGCGTCGTTGGCAACACCAAGCACGGACTCCGGGTAGAGCCCCACTCCTACGGTAACCAGCAGGGAGACGGCGATGACGGCCACGGTCCCCATACTGGGCACCGCGATCGCCGGGCCGTCGGCCGCGGGCTCGCTGAAGAACATCAGCACGATGACGCGGACGTAGAAGAACGCGGCGATGGCCGAGGCCACCACACCCACCACGACCAGGCCGGCCATCCAGCCGCCCATCGAGTCGCCGGGCTGCGTTCCGCTGTTCAGAGCGGCCGCGAAGACGGCGTACTTGCCGAAGAAGCCGCTCGTCATCGGGATGCCGGCGAAGGCCAGCAGGAAGAAGGCGAACACCCCGGCCAGCACCGGCGCGCGCTTGCCGAGCCCGGCCCAGCGCGACAGGTGCCCGGCCTCGCCGCCAGGGTCGCGCACGAGCGTGACCACCGCGAACGCGCCCACCGTGGTGATGCCGTAGACCGCCAGGTAGAACAGGATCGCCTTCAGGGACACGGCGTTCTGGGCCGCGGAGCCGAACGTGGCCATCACGCCGACGAGCAGGAAGCCCGCGTGCGCGATGGACGAGTACGCCAGCATCCGCTTGATCTCGGTCTGCGTGATCGCCAGGATCGAGCCGACGATCATCGTGAGCGCGGCGACGCCCCAGAAGATCGGCCGCCAGTCCCAGTCGAGGTTGCCCAGACCCACCCAGAACACCCGCAGCACGGCGCCCACGGCCGCGACCAGCGTGCCGGAGGCCATCAGAGCGGTGATCGGGGTGGGAGCGCCCTGGTAGACGTCCGGCTTCCAGGCCTGGAACGGCGCAGCGCCGATCTTGAACAGCAGGCCCACGCCGAGCAGCGCGAGCCCGAGCATCAGGATCGGGTCAAGCGACGCACTCTTGCCCATGGCCGCGTTGATGCCGGGCAGCGAGACGGTGCCGGCGAAGCCGTACACCATCGCGGTGCCGTACAGGAAGAAGGCAGAGGAGAACGCGCCCAGCAGGAAGTACTTCATCGACGCCTCCTGCGACAGCAGGCGGCGCCGGCGGGCCAGGCCGCACAGCAGGTAGAGCGGCAGCGACATGACCTCGAGGCCCACGAACATCATCAGCAGGTCGTGGGAGGCCGGGAAGAGCAGCATGCCGCCCACCGCGAAGAGCACCAGCGGGTACACCTCGGTGTGACCGCCGCCCGCGGCCTCGGCCTCCTCCTCGTCGGCGCTGCCGGGCACAGCCGCGGCCGAGGCGACGAAGTGGCCCTCGTCGTTGATCAGCAGCACGCATACGAACGACAGGACGAGGATGACGCCCCAGATGAACAGCGCGGGCCCGTCCACCGCGACCGCCCCCATGGCGACGGGCGCGGTCGGCACGTTGCCCCGCATGACCTGCACGAGCACCAGCATGAACGCGCCGAACAGGCTCAGCAGCGTGAGCGGCACGTGGATCGACTTGCGCAGGTATCGCGGCGCGAACGCCTCTACGAGCACCCCGATGATGGCCGCGCCGAAAACCACCAGCAGCGGCGCCAGCGTGCCGTACTCGATCGTCGGCGCTGGGATGGAGTTCACTGACCTGTCCCCTTCTCAGCGATGGTGGAGGCCGGCACATGCACGTTGGTCAGCGTCTGCTGCACCGACGGGTTGATCACGTCGAGGAGCGGCTTGGGGAAGAAGCCGAACCCGATGATCAGAGCGACGAGCGGGGCCAGCACCCAGACCTCGCGGGCGTTCAGGTCCTTGAATGCCTTGACCGGCTCGGCGGTCGGCCCGTTCATGGCGCGCTGGACCATCCACAGGATGTAGACGGCGGCGAGGATCACGGCCACCGCGGAGATCACCGCGGCCACCGTCAGGGCCCCCGAGCCGTGGGCCTTGCTGGAGTACGTGCCGATCATGACCATGAACTCGCTCACGAACGACGACAGCCCCGGCAGCGAGAGACCGGCCAGACCGGCGACCAGGAAGAAGCCCGCGAGCAGCGGCGCGACCTTCTGCACGCCTCCGTAGTCCCCGATGAACGGCGAGCCGCGCCTGGCGATGAGGAACCCCGCGGCCAGGAACAGCGCGCCGGTGGCGAAGCCGTGGTTGACCATGTAGAGGGCCGCACCGGACTGGGCGACGTCCGACATGGCGAACACGCCGAGCACGATGAACCCGAAGTGCGAGATCGACGTGTACGCGATGAGCCGCTTCATGTCGGTCTGCCCGATGGCCACGATGGCGCCGTAGATGATGCTGATGACCGCCAGTACGACGATCGGCATCGTGAACGCCTTGGCCGCGTCGGGGAACAGCTCCAGGCAGAAGCGGAGCATCCCGAACGTGCCGACCTTGTCCAGCACACCCACCAGCAGCACGGCGGCCCCGGCCGGAGCCTGCGCGGCCGCGTCGGGCAGCCAGGTGTGCACCGGCCAGAGCGGCGCCTTGATCGCGAAGGCGATGAAGAAGCCGCCGAACAGCCACTTCTGCATGGCCGGGTCCTTGATGGCCCCGATCAGCTCGGGGAACATGAACGTGGACTTGCCGGCCACGAAGTAGAGCCCGATGACCGCGACGAGCATGAGCAGGCCGCCGAACAGGGAGTACAGCAGGAACTTGACGGCCGCGTAGGACCGCTGGGCACCGCCGTACGACCCGATCATGAAGTACATCGGGATCAGCATGGCTTCGAAGAAGACGTAGAAGAGGAAGATGTCGGTCGCCGCGAAGACGCCGATCATCATCGTCTCGAGCACCAGCAGCAGCGAGAAGTACGTCTTCACCGACCGCTTGGGCGTGATGAGCGTGCCGTCGGCGGTCTTGACGCCGTCGGCGTCGTGCCAGGAAGCCAGCACCACGATCGGCACCAGCACCACCGACAGGGCGATCAGCACGAGTGCGACGCCGTCGACGCCGACTCCGAACTTCACGCCGAAGCTCGGGATCCAGTTGTACTCGGCGGTGAACTGGAAGCGCGGGCCCGTCGGCTTGTACCCGGCGGCCATGACACCCGTGAGGACCAGCGTCAGCAGCGAGACCAGCAGGGTGACCTGCTTGGCCAGCTTGTCACTGCCCTTGGGAAGCAGGGCCACCACGATGGCGCCCACCACGGGCACCGCCATGAGTATCGGAAGCCAGGGTGACATCAGATGTTCCCAACGAGGAGCAGGGCGCCGGTCAGCAGGGCGGCACCGATGAAGATGGACAGCGCGTATGTTCTTGCGAAGCCCGTCTGGAGCCTCCGCAGGCGCCCGGAGCTGCCCCCGATGCCCGCGGCCAGGCCGTTGACCAGCCCGTCGACGCCGCGGTTGTCGAAGAACACCGCGATGCGGGTCAGCCACTGACCGGGGCGCATGAAGAGCGACTCGTTGAGGGCGTCACCGTACAGGTCGCGCCGGGCGAACGTGGTGACGAACGACCCGCGCGGCTGCACGGCAGGCACCTCAGCCCGGCCGTACTTCACCCAGGCGAAGCCGGCGCCGACCGCTACGAGCACGAGCGTGACCAGACCAGGCGTGCTGGCGAAGTCGAAGCTCGGCGCGGGCCCCTCGCCGCCGACCGCGGGCCGCAGGAAGTTGTAGAGCGTCCCGTTCAGCACGAGGTAGCCACCGAGCCCGATGGAGCCGATCGACAGGATGATCAGCGGCCACGTCATGACAGCCGGAGACTCGTGCGGGTGCGCGTCCTCGGCCCAGCGCTTCTCACCGAAGAAGGTCATGAAGACCATCCGCGACATGTAGAAGCCGGTGATGCCCGCACCCAGCACGGCGAGCCAGCCCAGCACCGGCTGGTGGTGCACCGCGGTCTCGATGATGCCGTCCTTGGTGAAGTAGCCGGACAGCAGCGGGAAGCCGATGATCGCCAGGTAGCCGATGAAGAACGTGACGAAAGTGATCGGCATGTACTTGCGCAGCCCGCCGTACTTCCGCATGTTCACCTCGTCGTTCATGCCGTGCATGACCGAGCCGGCGCCGAGGAACATGTCGGCCTTGAAGAAGCCGTGCGTGATCAGGTGGCCGATCGCGAACGCGTACCCGGCAGGGCCGAGGCCCGCGCCGAGCATCATGTAGCCGATCTGCGACATCGTCGAACCGGCCAGGCCCTTCTTGATGTCGTCCTTCGCACAACCGATGATCGCACCGGCGAGCAGCGTGGCCGCGCCGACGATGGCCACCGCGAGCGCGGCGCCCGAGCCCTCGGGGAAGAAGAACGCCCCGGAGCGTACCACCAGGTAGACGCCGGCGGTCACCATGGTGGCCGCGTGGATCAGGGCCGACACGGGGGTCGGGCCCTCCATGGCGTCCAGAAGCCAGGACTGCAGCGGGAGCTGCGCGGACTTGCCGCACGCACCGAGGAGCAGCAGCAGGCCGATGGCCAGCGTGGTGCCGTTCTCGACGCCGCTCACCTTGGCCCCGAGGTCCTTGAAGGCGAGCGTGCCGAACGACGTCCAGATGACGAACATGCCGACCAGCAGGCCGAAGTCGCCGACGCGGTTGACGATGAACGCCTTCTTCGCCGCGACCGCCGCCGACGGCTTGAACTGCCAGAACCCGATCAGCAGGTACGAGGCCAGACCGACGCCCTCCCAGCCGATGAACAGGCCCACGTAGTTGTCGGCCAGCACCAGCAGGAGCATCGCGGCCACGAACAGGTTCAGGTAGGAGAAGAACCTGCGCCGGTGCTCGTCATGGGCCATGTAGCCGATCGAGTAGATGTGGATCAGCGAGCCCACACCGGTGATCAGCAGCGCGAAGCTGATCGACAAGGGGTCGATCAGCAGCCCCATCTTCACCATGCCGGGGATGAAGTCGTAAAGCTCGACGGCCCGCCGGCGCTCCTCTTCCCCGAACCCTATGAGCTCGAAGAACGCCAGCACCGCCACGACGAACGAGGCGAGGGACATGGCCACGCCCAGCAGATGGCCCCAGCGGTTCGTGAACCGGTTGAACACCAGGAGGATGAGCGCTCCCACCAGGGGGAAGGCGATCATCAGCCAGGAGACTCCGATCACGCCGCCGGTGTGCTGGGTGATCTGAGCGATTTCAGATTGCACCAGTCACCTCTTAGTACTTCAGCAGGTTGGCGTCGTCGACCGACGCGGACCTGCGGGTTCGGAAGATCGTCACGATGATTGCCAGGCCGACCACGACCTCGGCCGCGGCCACCACCATCACGAAGAACGCGATGATCTGGCCTTCCAGGTTGCCGACCTGCCTGGAGAAGGTGACGAAGGCGAGGTTGCAGGCGTTGAGCATGAGCTCCACGCACATGAACACCACGATCGCGTTACGCCGGATCAGCACGCCCAGGGCGCCGATGCCGAACAGCAGGCCGGACAGTACGAGGTAGTGCGTCGTCACTTGGTCACCTCATTGTTCTGCTCGACGCCGCGCGGCTCGATGCCACGCTCCTCGGCGTCTTCCTCGGCCGTGTGCTGGATGGCCTCGGCGAGCCTCGGGTCCTCGGGGAGGTGGCCGTGCTCGACGTCGTAGCGCGCGATGTAGCGGTTGACCGAGGACTCGGCGGCCGTTCCGTCGGGCAGCAGCGCCGGCATGTCGATGGCGTTGCTCCTGGCGTAGGTGCCGGGGCCCGGCAGCGGCGACGGGCGGTCGCCGAGGAACCGGGCGCGGGCCAGGTCCTTCTGCGTGGGCTTCTCGACGAGCTTCTCGCGGTGCGCCAGCACCATCGCGCCCAGCGCCGCCGTGATCAGCAGCGCCGAGGTGATCTCGAACGCGAACACGTACCTGGTGAAGAGCAGCAGCGCGATCGAGCGGATGTAGCCGCCCTGCGCCGTGGCCTGCGCCAGCCCGGCCTGGTTTGCGAAGATCGCGTTGCCGAAGGCGAGGATGATCAGGACCACGAAGCCGATGGCCGCGATGGCCGCCCAGAAGCGCTGGCCCTTAAGCGTCTCGACGAGGGAGTCGGAGGAGTCGACGCCCACCAGCATGAGCACGAACAGGAACAGCATCATGACCGCGCCGGTGTAGACGATGATCTGCACCGCGGCCAGGAAGGGCGCGTCCTGCGCGGCGTACAGGACCGCGAGGCAGAGCATCACCGTGCCGAGCATCAGCGCGGAGTACACGGCCTTCCTGTTGAAGACCATGCCGAGCGCGGCGCCGACGGACACGACGGCGAGCACCCAGAACGTGACCGTCTCACCCATTGGTCCGCCCCAGCCGGTAGTAGTCCTCTTCGGTCTCACCGAGCCGCATGGGGTGCGGCGGCTGCTCCATGCCCTGGGTCAGGGGCGCGAGGAGCATCTCCTTGGTGTAGATGAGGCTCTCGCGCGTGGTGTCGGCGAGCTCGTACTCGTTGGTCATGGTGAGCGCGCGAGTCGGGCAGGCCTCGATGCACAGGCCGCACAGGATGCACCGCAGATAGTTGATCTGGTACGTGCGTCCGTAACGCTCACCCGGCGAGAACCGCTCCTCCTCGGTGTTGTCCGCGCCCTCGACGAAGATCGCGTCGGCCGGACACGCCCAGGCGCAGAGCTCGCACCCGACGCACTTCTCCAGCCCGTCAGGCCAGCGGTTGAGCTGGTGACGCCCGTGGAAGCGAGGGGCCGTCGGCCTCTTCTCCTCCGGGTAGTTCACCGTGACGGGCTTCTTGAACATTGTGTGGAAGGTGACCCCGAAGCCCTTGACGGGGTTCAGCCAATCAGTTAGTCCCACTGGGAATCTCCTTGCGCTGCACCCCGTGGTAGTGCGGCAGATCGAGCGGCGGCACTGGGAAACCGCCGGCCGTCGGCTCTTCGGACAGTTCCTGGAACTCGGCCTCGACCTGAGCCTTTCTGGCTTCCTTGCGCCGCTGGTTGACGGTGTCGAACCGCATCCAGATGGCCAGCGCCCCGATCACGATGACCACGCCGAGCCCGATGCCGAGCATCTTGTTGCCGTCGTTGACCACCACGTTGCGCACGGCGGCCACCAGCAGGATCCACGCCAGGTTGACCGGGATCAGCACCTTCCAGCCCAGCGACATGAGCTGGTCGTAGCGAACCCGCGGCAGCGAGGCCCGCACCCAGATGACGAAGCAGAAGGTGAGCACGAACTTGATGAAGAACCACAACACCGGCCAGTAGCCCTGGTTGGCGCCCTCCCACCACGAGATGGGGATCGGCGCCCGCCAACCGCCGAGGAACAGCGTCACGGCGATGCCGGAGGCGGTGAAGGTGTGGAGGTACTCGCCCATCATGATCAGGGCGAACTTCAGCGACGAGGAGTACTCGGTCTGGAAGCCGCCGACCAGCTCGCCCTCGCCCTCGGGCAGGTCGAACGGGATGCGCGCGGCCTCGCCGAACATGCAGATCACGTAGACCAGGAACGACGGGATCAGCAGCACCACGAACCAGGTCTGCTCCTGCGCCTTGACGATCTCCGAGGTGGACAGCGTCCCGGCGAACAGGAAGATGGCCACGAACGACAGGCCCATGGCGATCTCGTACGAGACCACCTGCGCCGCCGACCGCAGACCGCCGAGCAGCGCGTACGGCGACCGCGACGACCACCCGGCCAGCACCACGCCGTAGACCGACACGGCCCCCATGGCCAGCATGAACAGCACGGCCACGGGCAGGTCCACCAGCTGCAGCGGCGTCCGCACGCCGAACAGGTTGACCATCGGCGCGATCGGCACGATCGAGAAGGCCAGGAAGGCCGGCACCACCATGATGACCGGGGCCAGCAGGTAGAGCAGCTTGTCGACGGTCCGCGGGAAGAGGTCTTCCTTCAGACCCATCTTCAGGCCGTCGGCCACCGACTGCAGCAGGCCGAACTTACCGGCCCGGTTGGGACCGTACCGGTTCTGCATCCTGGAGATGAGCTTGCGCTCGAACCAGACGCCGAACAGGACGCCCAGCATCAGGAAGACGAAGAGCAGCACGGCCTTGATGATCGTGATCCACAGCGGGTCCTTGCCGAAGTCGGCGAGGGTGGGATCGGCCGCGAGAACGTGGGTCATGAGGCGCTCCCGATGGTGACGATATCGCCGGCCACCGCGCGCAGGTCGCGCGTGACCGAGCAGCCGCCGGAGTTCGTCGGCACCCAGACCACGCGGTCCGGCAGGTCGGCGACGCGCACGGGCAGCGTCACGTTGCCGCCGACGACGAGCTTGTCGCCGTCCGCGACCCCGAGCTCGGCTGCCGTGCTCTCGGAGACCAGTGCTTCGGCGGCGCGGGCGGTGCCCGCGAGGTACGGCTCGCCGTCCTGCAGCCTGCCCTCGTCGAGCAGCAGGTGCCAGGTCGCCAGCAGCGCCTCGCCGGTCGCCGGGGCGACCTGGGCGCGGGTGGCGGTGTGCGGCGCGGTGACGCGGCTGCCGCGCCACGCCCCCAGGCTGGAC
>NZ_JBFAMX010000258.1:0-14077 GCF_040659615.1 Nonomuraea sp. NPDC049784 | reverse complement strand
CGGGCGGATTCGGTGGCGGGTCGTCCGGTGTGGCCGGCCAGGCGGTGCATGGTGCGCACGGCGGCGATGGCCTGTTCGATGCTGGCCGGGGCCTGTCCCGCCTCGCACAGCTGAGAGGTGTATTCGGCCAGGGTGTGCGCGGTGGCGGGCAGGCTGATGCGGCCGTGGTCGGCGCACCAGGCGGTGAAGACTGCCCATTGGCGGGCGTAGGCGCGGCGGGTGTTGGCGGGCACGCCGTCGGCGATCCGGGCCTGGGTGCCGGCGCTGAGGGTGTAGTCGGCGGCGGTGTGCGCCGCGGCATTTTCTGGAAGCGCGAAAATCGGCGGCCGCTCCCCCGCCGCCGGGGCCGGCAGCGCCTGTCCGTCGTCGTCCACGCCCGTCTCCCGCCCGCGTCCGGCGCGTCTGTACACCGGGTTTCTGGCCCGCGATAAGGAAGGTTATCACGGACCAGCGCTCTCTGTTGTAGCGTTCGCGAACGCACGAAACAGATACGTTCGAACGATGCGAACGCTAAACTGCGACCTGTGGTAGACGATCAGGAAACTGTGGTGGCAAGCATTCCGGCCGAGACTGGCCAGACGGTCGAGAACGGGACGGACCGGCAGGAAGCGGAGCCGCGATGCGCCGGGCCTGGCTGTGCCAAGGCTTTGCCCGGGCGTAGCAGCCGCGCCAAGTACTGCAGCGACGCCTGCCGCGCCGCGGCCTACCGGGCGCGTACCACCGTGCACACCGCGCCGGTCGCCAACGCGCTGCTGCGTGCTCAAGATCTGGTTGCACCGCTACTGGCCGCCGGTGAGCAATGGCAGGCCGCTCAGGACGGGCTGCGCGCTCAGCTGGCTGAGCTGAGCACCGGTGCGCTGGCCCAGGTGGAGGCCGCCGAACAGGCCGCCGAGGAGGCCCGCGCCGCCGCGGCGGCCGCCGAGCAACGCGCCACCGCCGCGCTCAACACCGCCTCCGCCAGGATCACCACCGCCGAGCAGGTGCAACAACAGGCCGAGAGCGCCCGCGACCGCGCCGAAGAACGCGAACAGGACGCCTGGCGCCAGGTCGGTGAGCACCAGTCCGCCCGCACCCAGGCTGAGCAGGCCGCCGACGACGCTGCTGCCAAGCAGCACCAGGCCGAGACAGACCGCGACGCCGCCCGGCAGCGGACCGCCCAGCTCACCGAGCTGCACACCGCCGCCGTCACCTGTATCACCGAACTCGAACGGCAGGCTGACGGCCGCCAGCGCGAGCTCGCCGACCTTCGTCGCCAGCTCCAGGAGCAGGAGGCCCGGATCCGCGAGGTCGAACAGGAGCGCGAACAAGCCCGCGGCACCGCGGCAGCGCACGCCGAAGAGGCCGACCGGCTTCGTGTGACGTTGACTGCCGAACAACAGCGGCGGGAGCAGGCGGTCACGGCGGCGGCCGTGGCCGAGCATGCCCGCACCACCGCCGACCATGCCAGAGCCGACGCCGTCGCCGAAACCGAACGGCTGCGCGCTGAGCTCGCCAACCTCACGAACGCGCTAAAGACGGCCCAGCGACAGCGTGAAGAGGCCGTCACCACGGCCGCCGTGGCGCAGGCCCTGCTGAGCGGACAAGCACCTGCAATACAGCTGCATGGTGCGAATGCGGCAACGTCGCCTGCACCTGAGCCTCGCGCACCGATAGTGGGCGACGAGTGAACCGCTTCTCCTCTGCTCACGTCCGCCTAAGCGAAAGAGATAGCGGGTGCATTGCTGGTCTTCCTCGAGGAGAACCTGGCCACGCGTACCAAGTTGCTCAGACGGGCATCCGTGCCGGTTGCCACCTTGGTCACGACCGGCTCCGTAGTTCGGATGCGGGCGCGTCCCTCGGTGTGCCCACCCTCACTGGGCGTGGCCCCTGTTGTGCCAGCGAGACCGCGCCGCTCGGAGTCCCTGATCACCTTCATGTCCGCATGGATCGCGCTGCCCCGCACGCGGGCTCCTGATCGCGCATGATCCGCATGCGGGAAGAAACGCGGGTGTGAGTAGTTGAGGTGCAGAAATCCCGGTGAGAACGATCTTGCGCAGCGGAGGACCCCGGAGTGATCGCCGGGGTCCTCCGCTGGCTCAGGTCCTGGAAAGGCGCCGCTCCAGCTGCCGCCGTACGGGCGGGCTGCACCATTCGCGAGCTGGGACGAAGACTATGCACGAGCAGCCGCGCCGTACGTGGCAGGCCAGGGGCGGCGAGTGCCCGATGCCGCGGTCCGGGTCCGGTGCCTGATGGGACCTGCGAGAGTGTCCGCACCGGCCGCATGTCCTGGTCAGGAGGTCGCTGGCGGTCTTCGTGTTGATGGGGATCACTGGGTGTCTCCGTTCCGGGCCTGCGCGAGCAGTTGGGCGACCACGTCATGTGAGCCGTCCTCGCTCTGGCGTGCCAGGTCGTCCAGCACATCGTCGCCGTTGAGGATCTGTACGGTGAGCTGTTCCATCAGCTCCGAGTTGGTGCCGCTGCCGGGAGCGGTGATGCGGGCGCGGACCGGGCGGCGGGGGCCGACGACGTGTGCGCCGTCGGACGCGGCGGTTTCCTCGGCTTCGGCGAGGGCCCGGTACAGCGAGGCGACCGAGGGGTGGCGGCCGGCGTTCTTGCCCGTCTTGATGGTGAGCTTCTTCGCGATGTCGGGGACGGGGACGCCCTTGTTCTTCATTGCGACGGCGAAGGTGAGCATGTCGTCGTCGATGACCTTGGGGCGTCCGCCGTGGTTGCCCTTGGCGGCGGCGGTCTGCTGCCTGACTCCTCGGGCGGATTCCGGATAGTGCTCATCCAGAACGACGGGGGCTGCCCGGAGTGGGGCGGCGACGCCGGGCGAGCGTGCCGTGCGGCTGGCCGCAGGCGTCTTGGAGGAGTCCGACGACTGCTACTACATTTCGTGCTCCCACCAGCCGCGCGTGTCGACGTCTGCGGCATCCGCCAGCGCCTCCAGTTCCGCGATCTCCGCATCGGCGAGCTCGATGCCGCGAGCTCGGACCAACCCGTCGATGTAACCCGCCTTCGTGACCCCGATGATCGGGGTGGTCCCCTTGGCGATGGCCCAGGCGGTGGCGACATCGGCGGCGGACGCACCTCGATCCTCGCCGATCGCCCCCATCCGGTCCGTCAGCGCCTGCAGTCGGTGCAGGATGCCGTTGTACACGGCCGCCCGGCTGCTGCCCTCCGGCAACGGATTGGCCGGATTGTACCTGCCGGTCAGCGCTCCTTGCTCGAGGACCATGTAGGAAAAGAACCGCACGTCGTGCTCGCGGCAGTAATCGAGGATGCCCGCGCGCTCAGAGCCCCGGTACAGGAGGCTGAAATGGTTCTGGACCGCCTCCACGCGGAAGCCGGCCTCGCCGAGGATCCGATCGGCAAGAGCGATCTCCTCCATGTTGTGGTTCGAGACGCCGACATGCTTGATTTTGCCGCTCCCCAGCAGCGGGATCAGAGGCGGCGTCCATCGTGCCACGTCGGCGGCATTATGGATCCAGAACAGATCCACATAGTCCGTGCCCATTCGGTCGAGGCTCTGCTCCAGCATGTCCGCGACCGGATCGTCGCCGTCGCCCGCGATCTGCGGGGTGAACTTCGTCGATAGCTTGTACTCGCTGCGGTCATAGCCCGCCAGTGCCTGGGCGAGGACCGTCTCCGAGCGGCCCATGCCGTACGCCACGGCGGTGTCCCACAAGGTGAACCCGTTCGACTGCGCCTTCTCGACGACCTCTCGCAGACCGGACTCGCTCAACCGGCTTCCGAAGTAGCCGTCGCCTGGCTGGCCGCTGTCTCCCCAGGCCCACGTGCCCAACGCCACCGCCGGCACAGTCAGCGTGTTGCTCGTCATGTCTTACCTCCGTCGCTCTGGGTTCGTGTCGGAACGTTCGATCCCAGGAGACCGCGATCGCCGCCACCGGAGAAGGTCGCGTTTATGGGGGTATAACCTCAGCCCCCCTCGCGCCATGACCAGCGGCTACCCTGAATGACATGGACCAACAGCCCGGAAGCCGCGGCGAAATCCGGGACTTCCTTACCAGTCGACGCGCCAGAATCACCCCGGCGCAGGCCGGACTGCCGACCAGCGCCCGTCGCCGGGTCGCCGGGCTGCGGCGCGAGGAGGTCGCCGTCCTCGCCGGCGTGAGCACGGAGTGGTACACGCGGCTGGAGAAGGGTCACATCGGCGGCGTGTCCGAAGTTGTCCTCGACGCGGTTGCTCGCGCCCTGCGACTGGACGACGACGAACGCACCTATCTGTTCGACCTGGCCCGGTCATCGCGGCACGTCAGTCGCACGCCGACGCGTCGCACGGACGTCGAGGTCCCGCCCCGGGTCCAGTGGCTGCTCGACTCCATGACGATGTCCTCGGCGTTCGTACGCAACGGCCGCACGGACATCGTGGCCAGCAACCCGCTGGCCCGGACCCTACTCGCACCGATGTTCGACAGCGCCACCGCCGACAAGCGCGGCCGCCCGAACATCGCCCGCTATATCTTCCTCGATCTCGGTGCACATGACTTCTTCGTCGACTGGGACGCCGCCGGCGTCGCCACCGCCGCACTGCTGCGTGCCGAGGTCGGGCGTGAGCCTCGCGACCGGGCACTGCGCGAACTCGTCGGCGAGCTGTCCACCCTCAGCCCCGAGTTTCGCAGCCGATGGGCCGCGCACGACGTTCTGATGCGCCACGACGGCGTCAAACGGCTCCAGCACCCCGAGGTCGGCCACCTGGAACTGGCCTTCCAGTCCCTCGACCTGCACCTGTCGGACCGAGCCGTGCACGACCTGATCATCTACACCGCCGAACCCGGCACCGCATCCGAGGACCGGCTCAAACTCCTCGCCATCTGGGCAGCTACGCAATCTCGGGCGGCACAGCCCACCCGCCACTCCCCTCAGCCCGGGCCCTAGAGCACGGCATCGGCCCATTCCCGCCGCACCGTAATGCGGCTACCATGCAGGTCGAGAAAGGGAGGGGCGGCAGTGTCGCTGATCCACGAGGCCGGCAACGTTTCACAATTGCAGGGTCGAGGCACTGGCGGCATCGTCTTAGACCGTGTCTTGATTGGTGATCAATCGTTGGGTTGATCATGGCGATAGCGACGAAGGACGCGAAGTGGTCGGCCAGGCGTTCGTAGCGGCGATGTAGGCGGCGACAGCCGGCCAGCCAGGAGACCGTTCGTTCGACCACCCAGCGGTACTGGCCCAGGCGCTGGCTGGATTCATCCCGCGGCGGGCGATGCGCGGGATGGTGCCGCGCCCGCGCAGGAAGGTGCGCAGGTGCGGGTAGTCGTAGCCCTTGTCACCGTGCAGTTTGCCCGGTCGGCGACGGCGCGGGCCGCGGCGGGAGCGGATAGGCGGGATGCTGCGCACCAGCGGCTCCAGTCCCAGGCTGTCGTGGGTGTTGGCCGCGCTGATTGCGACAGAGATCGGCAATCCGGTCCGATCGGTGATGAGATGGGTCTTCGACCCTTTCTTGCCGCGATCGACAGGATTCGGGCCTGTCAGTTCCCCCCTTTGACGGCCCGTACGCTGACCGAGTCGATCGCACAGCGCGACCAGTCCAACTGCCCGCGCGAGCCGAGCTCATCGAGCAGGACGCGATACAGCTTGGCCCACACCCGGGCGCCGCTCCACTCGGCGAAACGGCGGTGCACCGTTTGCCAGGAGGCACCGAAGACCGGCGGGAGCTGCCGCCAGGTGCACCCCGTGGTGGCCACGAACACGATCGCCGCCAAGATCAAGCGGTCATCGGCCCGCCGCCGGCCGCCACCCTGCGGCCGGATCGGTGACGGTGGCACCACTCGCTGAAACAGCTCCCACAACTCGTCAGGAACCAGCCGATCCACGAACGCATCCATGATCAACCCAACGATTGATCACCAATCAAGACACGGTCTTAGATAACTTCTGTTATCTGGCAATATAGCGATCAAGCATCGGGCGCGAGCTGGACGACCACTGCCCGTCGCGAGGGCTTCGTTTCCCGGTTATCTGGCAACCTGGCGGATGATGGAGGTCGGTACAGTGGATCCGGTCATCGCCGAGCAGCTCGGCCGCGCCCACCCGCTCGCCCGCCATCTCGACGACTTCCTCACCGATCTGGCCAACGCCGGCGCCTCCGCGCACACCGGGCGCGCCTACCGCGGTGACCTGATCGCCTTCGCCGCGCACCATGGCGAGGAGATCGGCGCACTGTCCGCCGCGTCGGTTCGCGCGTTCCTGGCCGAGCTCGCCGACCTGTCACCAGCCAGCCATAAGCGCAAGCGCGCCGCCGTGGCTTCCTTCGCCAAGTGGGCCGTCCGGCACGATCTGCTGCAGGCCAACCCGATGGGCCGGATCGACACCGTCAAGGTGCCCAAGACGCTGCCCCGCCCCGCCGCGGCCGCCGACGTCGCCAAGGTCCTGGCCGCGATCTGCACCCGGCGGCCGCGTAAGGACCTGCCGCTGGACCGGCTGCGCGATCGGGTGCTGTTCGAGACCGCCTACGTGTGCGGCGCCCGCGCCTCGGAGGTGTGCGGCCTGTACGTCGAAGACCTGGACCTGCGGCTGGACGACGAACACGTCCGCGTCCACGGCAAGGGCGGCAGCGTCCGCACCGTACTGCTGGACGACCGCGGCTACGTCGCCCTGCTCAAGCTCTACCTGGCCCGCGCCGGCTACACCGCCGGGCCGCTGTTCCGCGCGTCCATCAACGGCCGCGGCGGACCGCTGTACTACGATGCCGCCCACCACCGCTGGCAGAGTTACTGCGCACAAGCCGGGGTCGAGATCGACATCCACCAGCTGCGCCAAGCTCACGCCACCGAACTGATCAACGCCGGGGTGTCCACCGAGGCCGTGCGCCGCCGCCTCGGCCGCGCTTCTGCCGAGACCACCCAGCTGTACGCACTGCTGGACGACAAGGTCGCCGACGCCGAGATCCGCGCCGCCCGCCGACGCCGCGACCAAGCGATCCACTGACGACAAACCGCTCGGGCCCATCGCACCCTCTTGTGCCATCAGCGCAGGTCAGAGATGGGTTCGTTGGATTATCCGCGATTGTTACGAGGACCCCCAGACTGTCGGGTTGCACGCGTGTCCGAAAGTGCGCGTCGCGAATCGGCCATTGGGCCCCTTGCACATTGGTGCGCTGTTTCCCCCAGCGCCTCAAGACCCTCGACCCCACCTGCGAGGTTCCGCCCGCTGGTCTGCTGGCGGCCGCCGCTCGCAGACCGACCCCTTACCTCTCTTCACCGACATCCGCGACCAGCCGGGCCACGGTGCAATTACGGGCGGTCGGGGCGAACTTGCGGCAGCTCAGCAGCGTGCTCGGGCGGCGATTCGTGCGTGTGGAAGGTGCGCCGATAGGCCATCGGCGAGACGCCGATCGCCGCGTGCAGGTGGTGGCGGAGCGAGGATGTCGTGCCAAAGCCGGTCTGGTGGGCGATGAGGTCCACGGGCAGGTCGCTCGCCTCCAGCAGATGACGGGCCCTGTCCACGCGCTGCCGGATCAGCCACTGCCCCGGCGGCATGCCGACCTCCTCGTGGAAACGGCGGATGAACGTGCGTACACTCATCCGCGCATGCGCGGCCAACTCCGGCAGCGGCAGCGACTCATGAAGGCGTTCCAGGGCCCAGGTGCGGGTGCGCGCGGTACTGGCCGTCGACGGCGCCGGCACGGGCCGTTCGATGTACTGCGCCTGGCCGCCCTCGCGCCATGGCGGGACAACACAGCCACGAGCCACCTGGTTCGTCACCTCGCTGCCGTGGTCGCGGCGGACAAGGTGCAGGCACAAGTCCACCCCGGCCGCCGCACCCGCCGAGGTCAGCACATCGCCATCGTCGACGAACAGCACGTCAGGATCCACCCGTACACGGGGGAAGAGCCGCTGGAAGTGTTCGGCATGGCCCCAGTGGGTGGTCGCCGGACGGCCGTCGAGCAGACCCATCGCCGCCAGCACGTACGAGCCGACGCAGATCGACACCATGCGGGTGCTCGGCCGCACTGTCGCGAGCGCGGCGCGGAGCGGGTCAGGCAGCCGTCCCAGCTCGTGGATCATCCCGGCACCGTAAGCGGCGGGGATGATCAGGGTGTCCGCCGTGGCGAGGGATTCGGCTCCATGCTCGACGGCGATGGTGAAGTCCGCCGTGGTCCGTACGGGGCGGCCGTCGACGGTGCAGGTGATGACTTCGTACAGCGGTTCGCCGTCCGGTCCCTCGGCGGTGCCGAAGACGCGGGACGGGATGCTCAGCTCGAACGGGATCACGCCGTCGAGGGCGAGTACGACGACGCGATGCATGGCGTGATCCTTGCGCACAATGGCAATCATGCCACTTTTTCCGGACCTGTTCATCGCGGAGGCTGGTCACCGGCGCTGCAGTCGGCGGCGCACTCATCCCGGCATAAACGGAGCCTTCTCTCATGAGCGAAGACACAACGACGGCGGCACGGATGCGCGCGATCATTCAGGAGTCTGCGGGCGGCCCTGAGGTGCTGACGCTGGCCGAGGTAGACCGTCCTGAGCCGATGCCGACGGAGGTCCTGGTCCGGGTGCACGCGGCCGGCGTCAACCCGACGGACTGGAAGTCACGGACGCACGGCAGGCTGCTGGGCGATCCGCCCGCCATCCTCGGCTGGGATGTGTCCGGGGTGGTCGAGGCGGTGGGCCTTGGGGTCACCCGCTTCCGGCCGGGTGACGAGGTCTTCGGCATGCCGCGCTTCCCGCATAAGGCGGGCGGCTACGCGGAGTACGTGACCGCCCCGTCACGACACTTCACTCGTAAGCCGGCCGGCCTCGACCACGTGCACGCCGCGGCGCTGCCACTGGCGGCGCTCACCGCGTGGCAGGTTCTCTACGACACCGCGAACGTGCAGCCGGGCCAGCGCGTGTTGATCCATGCCGCAGCCGGCGGGGTCGGCCATCTGGCCGTGCAGCTCGCCAAGCATCTCGGCGCGTACGTGATCGGTACCGCTCGTACGCGCAAGCACGCCTTGGTACGTGAGCTGGGCGCCGACGACGTGATCGACTACACCGAGAGGGACTTCGCCGAGACGGTCCGCGACGTCGACCTGGTCATCGACAGCATCGGTGGCGACTATGGGGTGCGTTCCCTGCGGACGCTGCGAGACGGTGGCACCCTTGTCCGGCTCGCTTCGGAGCCTGACGAGGACCTCCTTCGGCAGGCCGGGGAGCGCGGCATCTGGGCGGGCTCCCTCCTCGTCGAGCCCGACAACGCCGCGATGGCAACGATCGCCAAGCTTGTCGATACGGGGCGGCTGCGCGTCGAGGTCGACACCGTCCTGCCGTTCGAGCAGGCGGGCAAGGCTCACGAGCTCGGCGAGACCGGCCATACCACCGGAAAGATCGTGCTCACGGTCGCAGGATGACCCGCACCGGCGGCAGGTCCCCGGGGTGGAAGTTCAGAATCCCTTCTGTCGTGCGAAGTGATGCGACCGGCCGATCAAACAGGGCCAGCAAGCTCAGGAGGCTCAAGGAGCGAGCAGCCGCCCGGCATCTGACAAGTGGCTGGTTCTCATAAATGCGACCGGTCGGACGCCGACGACGTCGAACAGCACGCCTGTCCGAAGTGTGACGCGCAGCCCGGTTCGCCGTGCCGCTCGCGCGGCGGCGCGATCGCCTCCGCCTACCACACGCGCCGCTTCACCCTGCTGCCCCGCCTGAAGAAGGCACTGCGGGTTCCCACCCCCGCCGACCGCGGCCCGGGCCGACCGTGGCGCCCCGGCACCCCGCCGCCGGCGCCGATCGACCCGGACCTGCCGAGCGCGGACATCCGCATCGGGTACGCCCGCTGCTCGACCCTCGGGCAGGAACTCGACTCCCAGCTCTACGCGCTCAGCAAGCACGGCATCCCGAGGGACAAGATCTTCATCGAGAAGATCAGCACCCGCGTCCGCGACGGCCGAAGTTCGAGGAGGCGCTGCGGACCGCGCGGGAGGTCAAGGCGCACGCCCCGCACTGCCGGGTCATCTTCACCGTGTACGAGATGAAGCGGCTCGGCCGCGCCGCCGCCGAACTCACCGCCCTGGCGGACCGTCTCACCGCCCACGGCCTGGTCCTGGAGATGCTCGCCGGGCCCCTGCCCGGCATCTACGACCCCACCGGCCCCGGCAAGCTGCTGTTCGCGTTCTTCGCGGCGATGGCGGAGACCGAGCGGGAGAACATCCGCGAGTCCACGTTGGAGGGGCTCGACACCGCGGCCCGCAAGGGCAAGCACGGCGGCCGGCCGCCGGTCATCACCGACGACATGCTGCACACCGTGCTGCGGCGCCGCGCGCTCGGGGAGTCCGTCGAGCAGATCCAGCCCGACCTGTTCATCCCCACCGGCAAGTGCAAGGGACAGAACCCCCTCGGTGGCCAGCGTCTACCGGGCGCTCGCCGAACACGCCAAGCGCGAGGCGTACCCCGAAGCGGTCGAGGCGGCCCGCGCCGACTTCGCCGCCCTCCAGGCCGGCGAAGTCCCCGGACCCCGCCTCGCTCTCCCTGACCGAGCGTCACTCTGATTACAGAGAGCTACTTGTCACTTCGCCGTAGCTTCGGGAGAACAGGGCCTACAAACTGATCCCTGAGCCCGCTGCGTGGGGCGATAATCGGGCGAAATTGTTACGTAGAGCGAATCTTCTGCGACATAGAGCGACCTTCCGGTAGCAACGGTGGTTATCCAAGCCCCATCGCCAACGGAAGGTCTGCCGCCGTTGTATGCCACCGCTCCCATCGCTGTCTCCCATAACGAAGAAACTGCCTGCGCATGCGTGGCCTGCCGGTACGGCCGGGGAGCCGATCACCCGATCCGGGCGCCCCGCTACACCACCGACATGAGCGACAAAGAATGGCAGGTCATCGAGCCGCTGATGCCCTGGCCAGCCTGGTTACACGGCAACGGTGGTCGGACCCGGCTTATCGCCGCAAGATCGCCCGCCAATTGAACAAGGGGGAGAGCCTGCACGCGCTGCGCCGAGACCTGCACTATGCCCAGCAGGGCGCCGTCACCAAGCCGGCCTTGGCCGATCAGACCGATCAGGCGTGGTGTTTGACCGTTTTGACCAACTCTGTCATCACCTGGACGACCGAGTAGTATTCGCTGGCCATGCAGCAGTTGCGGGTGGCCGGTCGGGACGTTCCCGACGAGCTGCTGGCTCACATCTCCCCGGCGCACAGTGAGAACGTCAACTTCTTCGGCGTCATCACCGTGGACGTGGAGGCGGAGCTGGCCAAGCTGGACGGTGGCGGCTGGAGACCGCTGCGCCCGGCGACTGCGGCTGTGATGTGACCCGCCAGGACCGGGAGGAGCCAACCAAGCCCCCGTCGGTACGGGTCAGGCAAAATTGGCTCGAAGTCTTCCCAAGGCTATCGAGGCCTCTTCGAGCTGACATGTACCGTCGAATCCGGACCAGCTCGCTCTGTGCACCAATGATCCGCGCCGACATGGCGGGTCGGAAACAGATATTCGATTCTTATTCGTGTCGAAAAATGCAATCTGGCCAACCTTGGAACCCGTGCGGAGCGGAGGTCTCGGTTGTGGAGCATTGGTCGAGGCGTGAGGACGAACGGCTGCTCACCGGCGCTGGCCGCTATGTCGCCGATATGCACGTGCCGGGTTGTCTGGACGCCGCTTTCGTGAGAAGCGATGTCGCGCACGGCATATTGCGCGAGGTGGACTGCTCTGCCGCGCGGGAGGTGCCGGGCGTGGTGGGTGCCTGGTCTGCCGCGGATCTCGAGGATCTGCCCGAGTGTCCGCGGTCGGCCGCCGCGTTGCAGGATCTGCCTCCGGTTCCGTACACGCTGCTGGCCAAGCTGTCCACGGAAGAGGCCGTGGCCGGCCGGGAGTGGCCGGTGCTGGTCAAGGATCGGGTGCGGTACCCGGGTGAGGCGCTGGCGGTGGTCGTGGGCGAGGACCGCCACCGGGCCGAGGACGGGGCCGCCGTGGTCGTGGTCCGGATCGACCGGCTGCCGGCGGTGGTGTCGCCGTCGGCCGCGGCGGCTGACTCCGTTCGCCTGTTCGACTGCCTGAGCAACATCGCGTTCCAAGGGGAGGCCGGGGAGCCGATCGAGGAGTCGGTGTGGCGGGAGGCGGCGGTCGTGGTGGAGGCACGGTATCGCCAGCAACTGCTGATGCCCACGCCGATGGAGTGCCGGGCCATTCTGTGCGTGCCCGAACACGACCGGCTGACCGTGTGGTCGGGGCACCAGATGCCACACCGGTTGCGCCGGGAGCTGGCCGCGTTGCTGGGCTGGCCGGTCGAGCGGATACGGGTGGTGGTGCCGGACACCGGGGGCGCGTTCGGGTCGAAGAGCGCGGCGTTCCCGGAGTTCGTCGCGGTCGTCTTCCTGGCGGTACGGCTCGGCCGTCCCGTTCGATGGGTGGAGGACCGGCTGGAGTCCATGCTGGTCGCCACCCGGGGCCGGGGGCAGGATCAGCGGGTCCGGCTCGCCGCGGACGCCGATGGGCGCCTGCTCGCCTACGAGTTGACCATCGACGCCGACGTGGGCGCCTACCCCCACCTCGGGGTCGGCCTGCCCATGCAGACCGCCTGGATGGCGACCGGGCCGTACACCACGCCCCGGGTTCATGCCAGCGTGCGCTCGGTACTCACCAACACCATGGTGACCTACCCGTATCGAGGCGCGGGCCGGCCGGAGGCCGCTATCGCGCTGGAGCGGTCGATGGACGTGCTGGCCCGGCGGCTGGGAATGGACCCTGCGGAGCTGCGGCGGCGCAACTTCATCTCGCCCGACGACTTCCCGTACCAGACGCCCACTGGGCGGCGCTACGACAGCGGGAACTATGCCGGCGCGCTCGATCTGGCGCTGCAGACCCTCGATTACGACGGGTGGCGGGCCGAACAGGACCGTCGCCGGGCGGATCCTGACGCCCTGCCAGTGGGGATCGGCCTGTCCTGCTACGTGGAGCGCTCCGGAGGCGAACCCGGGGGGCTGCACGAGTTCGTCAGCGTCGAGGCGGGCGAGGACGGCACGTTCACCGCCCGATGCGGCGCCTCCCCCAGCGGCCAGAGCCACGAGACGGTCTTCCCCGCGCTGGTCGCCCAGACCCTTGGCGTGGACGCTGCGCGGGTGCGGCTGGTCGAGGGTGACACCGACGCCCAGCCCGACGGTCTGGGCTCCTTCGCCAGCCGTTCGGCGCAGGTCGACGGAGCGGCGCTGCAGCACGCCGCCACCCTGCTCATCGAGCGGGCGCGCGAGCGGGCCGCGGCCCTGTGGGGGGTGCCGGCGGAGGAGGTGGCGTGGTCCCACGGCACCGTGCACCCCGTCCGGGACGGCTCGGCGGCCATGGATCTGGCCGAACTGGTGAAGGCGACCGGGCCGATGCGTGTGGACGACCGGTTCGAGGCGGGCATGGCGTTCCCGTTCGGCGCCCACGCGGCCGTGATCGAGGTCGATCCGGAGCTGGGCACCGTACGCGTGCTGCGGGTGGTGGCCGTGGACGACTGCGGACGGGTGCTCAACCCCATGGTGGTGCATGGGCAGGCCTTGGGATCGGCCGTGCAGGGCATCGGCCAGGCACTGTATGAGGGCATCCCCTTCGACCAGGACGGCGTTCCGCTGCTGGCCAACGGCTTGCTGGACTACCTGCTGCCGACGTTCACCGAGATCCCGCCCATCGAGATCAGGGACACCTGCACGCCGAGCCCCGGCACACCGCTGGGCGCCAAGGGGGCGGGCGAGTCGGGCTGCATCGGCACGCCGGCGGCGATCGTCAACGCCGTGGCGGACGCGCTGCGCGTCGCCGATCCCGACCTGCTGCAGATGCCGCTCACCCCGGACGTGGTGTGGCGAGCGGCCCGCGCGCCGAAACTGGAGGAGATCCGGTGAAGCCCGCCGCCTTCGACTACGTCGCGCCGCGCACGGTGCGCGAGGCCGTCGACGCGCTCGCCGGCAACGGGCGAAAGGCCCAGGTCCTGGCCGGCGGGCAGAGCCTCATCCTGGAGATGCACCTGCAACGCATCAGCCCTGAACTGGTCGTCGACATCAACCGTGTCGCCGAGCTCGACCACATGGACGTGGACGACCGCACGGTGCGGGTCGGCGCCCTGATCCGCCACGACGTCTTCGAGTCCGGGCAGGCCGTGCCGGGCCCGCTCGGCAGGCTG
>NZ_JBFAMX010000257.1:0-14132 GCF_040659615.1 Nonomuraea sp. NPDC049784 | reverse complement strand
ACAGCAGGAGCTCGTGGCTCAGGAACGCGCTGCTGTCGGTGCCGTCGATATTCGTGTCGGTCCCGGCGTTCTGGCTGGGCATCCTGCTCATCCACGCCGCGAGGGTTGGCGGCGACTGGTTGGAGACGGGGGCGCCGGGCACGCCCACCATGGACGCCGGGTAGCCGGCCCACAGGACGAGCGCGGCGGTGGCCGCGACGCCGCCGATCAGCAGCGTCCACCCGGTCGAAGGGCTGCGCAGGCGGCCACGGCCCCAGGCCGCGCCCAGGCAGTAGGGCACCAGCCAGCCGGTGGCGAGGTTGACCCAGCCGATCCAGGCCGGCCCGCCCATCCCGAACCTGACGAGGTCGGCGACGGCGACCGTGGCGAGCGGCCACACCGGGTGGAGGGTGGCGACCAGCGGGGTCGCCGCCGTCAGCGCCGCGAAGATCAGCAGGAACCAAAGCGGCGACCACACCAGCTTGGCCAGGGCGATCACCGTCTTCAGGTCGGCTCCGAGGGCGAGCATCGCGACCGCCGCCACGGCCCACACCGCCAGCACCGCGCCGACCGGCCGCAGCAGCCGGGCCATGCGGGCGCCGAGCCACCCCGCGTAGGTGAGACCGCGGGCGCGGGCGCGGGTGTGGCTTGTGGCGGCCATCTGCCCACCCACCAGGAAGAAGACCGCCATGGTCTGGAAGATCCACGAGGCGAGGGCGAGGGAGGGCATGTCGCGCAGCGGGCTGGTCACGTACATGGTGCCGCTGTCGGCGACCAGGGCGGTCACCAGCCAGTGGCCGAGCACCACGCCGCCGATGGCCAGGGCGCGCAGCGCGTCGATGCCGCGGTCGCGATCGGAGGGGGTCGCCGTGTCGATGCGCCGGATGAGGTCAGGCAGCACGGCGGGCCTCGAGGGGGTCTTGTCCGGAGATGATCCGGGCGATGTTCTCCAGCGGCAGGGAGCCTGCTTTCAGGTAGTCGCTGTGCCCGCCGTCGCCTGCGGCGAAAAGGCGCGCGCCGAAGCCCGGCGAGACCGGGTCGGCGCCGAAACCGAGGCCGGCGAGCAGGGCGCGTGGCACGCGGGCGACCCAGTCGCCGCTTGCCCGGCCTGCCCAGACGGCCGCTCGTGTGCGCAGGCCGGCGGCGTGCTCGACGGTGAGGCCGGGGCTGCCGGTCAGGATGAGCCGGTCGACGTCCAGTCCGGGCGCGGCCCTGCCGCAGACCACGCTGCCGTAGGAGTGGCACAGCAGGGAGATGCGGACGGCGGGCTTGGCGGCGCCCAGTTCCCGGACGAATGCGCGTAACGCCGGGGCTGCCTCGTCGGCGCGGCCGGGGGTCAGCGCCGACAGGCTCACCAGGGTGGGCGTCCGGTAGCCGAGCCAGGCGACGACCGCGGACCTCTCGCCGAGCACCTGCTGCAGCCTCAGCGCGCCGCCGCGCAGGAGCCCGTACTTGTCGAAGCTGGTGTCGCTGCCGGGGACCAGCACGGCGATCTTCTCCGCCGCCGGCAGGTCACCGAAGACCTCGACGGCGCGGCCGCCGTCGCGGCCGTCGAAGGACAGGAACCGGCGTTCGGGGCCGGCCATGGCGCGCAGCATCGCGGCCCGCCACCGGTCATCGTGGTCCGCGGCCATCCGCTCGGCGGCCCGGATGGCGTCCCGGCTCGCGGCGTACCGTGCGGCCAGGGCCTCGGGGGGTCGCGGCCCGCAACGGTGTGACGGGGGCCGGGGTGGGCGCGGGGACTGCGGCGGGGCGCGTCGCACCCGTCATCGGCGCCGCCACCGAGGCGGAGATGAACGCGGCGAGCAGGGTACGGCGCAGGCGGGGCGCTTTGACGTCGATCACCCGATCGACGGTGCCGCAGGCGGTACCCGCGCCACATCGGACCGCCGTCGGCATTCGCTGGGCTGCCGGGATACCACGGTCGTACGACCGTGGTCCGATGCCAAGGCCCGGGCGACGCCGTTACGATCCTGGGCATGCACGTGACACCGCCATTGCCGCTGCTCAAACGAGTGCCGCCAGGCGCATGGACAGCCCTGGCGTGGTGCGGCGGCCTGGCGTTCACCTTCCTGGTACGGGTCAGGCTCCCGGGAGAGAGCGAGCCCGGCGTGCTGGCCGGGGTCGTCTTCTACCGGTGGGACGGGCTGATGTTAAGGATCCCGACTTCCCCGACCCGGCGGCGGAGGCGCAGACCCAGGCGTCCCTGCTGCGCGGGCAGGCTGTCGTGATCGACGACGCGGGCCACTACCCGATGTCGGAGTTTCCCGAGCGTACGGCCGAGGCTCTGTTGCCTTTTCTGAAGAACATCTTCTGACCGGGGCCGCGCCCGCCCCGAGCACGATCGGTCCCGGTTTGAGGCGGTGTACCGGCGAACTTACGAGCAGGCCCTCAGCCCACCCTCGCGGACTTACCCGGCACACCCGGCTGTGCAGGCCTAAACCGCTACAGGGAGTCTTGCCGGGCCGCGCAGGTTGATCCGGCCGTTCCACTCCACCTCGCCGTCAAGGGCCAGGCCGGGGAAACGGTGCACCAGGCGCTCGATGGCCACTCGTCCCTCCAGCCGGGCCAGCGCCGCGCCGAGACAGTGGTGCGGGCCCGCGCCGAAGGACACGTGGCTGCGGGCGTTCGCGCGGTCCAGCCGGAGCCGGTCGGCGTCCGGGCCCCAGAAGCGTTCGTCGCGGTTGGCCGAGGCCAGGCAGGCGAAGACGAAGGTGCCGGCGGGGATCGTACGGCCGCGCACGGTGTACGGGGTCAGGGTGATCCGCTTGGACTGCTGGACCGGGCTGTCGTAGCGCAGGAACTCCTCCACGGCGTTGGCCGCCAGCTCCGGCCGGGCGCGGAGCAGTGCGAGCTGGTCGGGGTTGCGGAGCAGGGCGACCGTGCCGTTGGAGATGAGGTTCACGGTCGTCTCGTGTCCCGCGATGTAGAGCATGACGACCTGCGCGATCAGTTCGTCGTCACTGAGCTTGTCGCCCTCGTGCTCGGCGGCGATGAGCGCGCTGAACAGATCGTCGGCCGGGTTCGCCCGTTTCCAGGCGATCAGCTCCTTGGTGACCTCTGTCATCTCCCGGCCGGCTTCGGCGATCTTCTTGAGTACCTCCGGATCGGTGACCACTTGCAGGGACAGAGCCAGCACCCCGGTCAGCTCCCGGATGCGGGCGTGGTCGGCCGGCGGCATGCCGAGCATCTTCGAGATCACCGCGAACGGCAGCGGGAACGCCAGCGCCTCGACAAGGTCGGCGTGCCCGGCCACCTCGATCCGGTCGAGCGCGGCGTCGACGAGTCCGGTGATCTCGCCTTCCATGGCCGCGACCGAGCGTGCGGTGAACACCTTGCCGACCAGGGACCGCAGCCGCGTGTGGTCGGGCGGGTCGCGATGGACCATGGACATGTTGAGCACGCCGAGGTCCAGTTGGTCCATCTGCTCGCGGATCTGGCCGCCGGTGACCTCCCGGTCGTCGACCGAGAGCCCGGCTCGCAGCAGCGCCGCGATGTCGTCGTACGCGCTCAGGACCCAGAATCCGAACGGATGCTCGTGCACCGGATCGACCTCGCGCATTCGGCGGTAGGTCGGGTAGGGGTCGTCGGTGAAACTTGGAGCGAACGGATTGAACAGCATTTCTGTGGCGGTCATCAACGGCCTCCGGGGGCGTGGCGACGAGGTCCTTCGGCGATCAGGGTTTCGCTGCGGGAGTACGGTCAGGCGCGGCGTCCCCACATGGTGACCATCGCGATTCCGATGTCACGGGTATCCGGATCAGCGAGGTAGGCCAAGGCGTTGTCGACGGTCTCAGATCCGAGTTCGCGCACCAGCGCGGGGCGGGCCGCGTTCGCCGTACTCACCCAGAACCGGGCCAGCGCCCCGCCTCCCTCGATCACCGGGACATCGACCGCGAAACCGATCTGCGAGAATCCCAGCTCGGCCATGGGCCGCGGATATCGCCGGCCCGCGTTGAAATCGCTGCCGGTCGTCCGCGCGGCCAGTTCACTCGCCATGGCCGCCGTCTCCCGGTACGCCGTACACGGCGAGGTCGGCGCACCCAGCTCCCAGGAGTCGGAGACGACCAGCCAGCCGCCGGGCCGCACCCAGTTCGCCATGCGCCTCAGCACCGCGTCTCGCTCACGCAGGTGCATCAGGACGAAACGTGCGTGCACCAGATCGAACAGGCCCGGATCGAAGGTGAGATCGGTGATGTCGGCCTGGATCTCCCGGAAGCCGCGACCGCCGAGGTTGCGGATATCGGTGTCGACCACGACCGTTTCCGCGCCGGAATTGCTCATCAGCCACTGGGCGACCGTTCCGAGCCCGGCTCCGACGTCACAGCTGCGGAATCCTGGGCGGACGAGAGGCCGCAGCCGCTCGAATGAGTACGGGTCGAAGACCTGCGCCAAGGCCCCGAGACGGTCTGCCTCAGCGGGATCCTGATGCGAGTAGAGCCGGTCTCCATACCGCTCTTCTGCACGGTTCATACAGGGATGGTTCAGCGGTGCCGTGGATTCTCTCTCGACGATCGCTGGACGATCGCTGGAAGTCCGCTCATTCCCCCGCTCTGACCGTCAGCCTGCGGCGGCGGTAACCACGGCCGGCTGAGCATGCCGCCGGACGTCCGGTTGTGCCGCGGCGTGTCATGAAGCGGGTGTGGAATCGCTAATCGGCCAGGCGCTCGATGGCGAAAGCCGCCAGGAACCCGATCGTGGCGATGAGCCCCGTGAGGGTGTGCGCGCGTTCGAAGGCCTCGGGGATCATCGTGTCGGCCACCATGGCGAGGATCGCGCCGGCCGCGACGCCCATGATGACCGAGGTGGCCGCCGGCGAGGCGGACTGCATGGTGAGATCACCGAGCAGGGCCGCCAGGCCGCTGGCCAGCGCGATGCCTCCCCAGATGCCGAACACATAGCGGGCGCTGCGGCCCGCGCGCTTCATCCCGGCGGCGCTGGAGAGCCCTTCGGGGACGTTCGAGATGAACACCGCGGCGACCACGGCGGGCCCGATCTTTCCGCCACCCACGAGAGACAGGCCGAGCACCACGGACTCGGGCACGCCGTCGAGCAGGGCGCCGATGGCGATCGCGGTGCCACTCCCCTGGACGTCGGCCTCGCTCGGTTGCTGATCGCCCGAACGCTTGCGGTGCCGGGCGCCGCGCCGGGCCAGCAGCGCGTTGGCCGCCACGTAGGCGCAGGCGCCGGCGAGGAAGCCGGCGGCGGTCGGTAAGAGCCCGCCGGTGCGCTCAGCCTCGTCCATCAGCTCGAACGAGAGCGCCGAGATCAGGACACCGGCCCCGAAGGCCATGATCATGGCGATCACCCGCTCCGGAACCCTCTCCCGCCAGGCGACTCCGGCCCCCAGGACCAGCGCCCCGCCGGCCACCAGCCCCCACAGCCCCGCCTGCAGCCATTCAGGCATCACCGCACCTCCACACAGTGGACTGTACGATCTGCGTGCTTCGCCCAGGCATCCGCCTCCCAGGTGCTCCTGCGCCGTCTCGTGGCCCAGGAACCGCTGGCGGTCGCCTGCGCGATCGACGACCTGGTCATCCGGATGCCGGAGCCGATCGGCTGAAACTCCCGGCGATACGCAGGAACCCTCATTAAGTAACGCGGCCTATCCCGTCAACTCGTTGACCTTCCCGGGCGCCTGAGGTAAGTAATGCAGGAAACCTTCATAACAGGGGGTGGCGCCGGCCTCCCCGTCCGGGAGGACAACTTGATCTCGCGATTAGCCGCCCTGGTCCTGCTGCTCGCCTCCTTATTGATCGTCCCCCTGCCCGCCGACGCCGCCACAGGCTACGCGTTGACGGCCTCCCAACTGGCCCAGGTCCGGCCGTTGGCCTTCACCTCGACCATGGCCGAGCGTGACGCGGTCGCCTCCACCCTGCCGGTGACCAAGGTGAGGATGGACACCGTCATCGCCGGCGGCTACTCCACCCGCGCGATCTGCCACCCCACCGACCTCCACCTCTCGGTTCAAGTCAGCGGATTCTGCTGGAACAGCACCGACGACACGACCGCGAACTGGTTCCCGCAAGGCATCACGGGCAGCGGCGACGGCATGAACGGCTCGGTGCTCTACCCGCCCTGCGACGGCTGCGCGGGCCGGAAGATCGTGGCGGTGAGCTGGCGCAGCGGCGCCTCCCACGAATACGGGGCCAATCGCCTGGCCAGGGTCACGTTCGTCGACGTCACCGACGGATTGGCGGGAGCACCCTACCGGCATGTCGTGCTGGTCGAACCCGACGGCACCAGCGAGGGCTTCCACGAGATCGCCACCCACGCCGACGGCATCTCGTGGTACGGCAACAAGCTCTTCCTCGTCACAGGCGGAGACCCGGCCGTGTCCGGCGGCGACCGGCTGGTACGGGTCTTCGACCTCACCCACTTCTGGAAGATGAACTCCACGACGTCAGGGAACGTCGGCTGCGCCGGCGGCGTCTGCTCGGCGGCATACTCGGGCTTCGCCCTGCCGCAGATCGGCTACTACCGGCTCAACTCGCCCGAGGTGTGCGTCAGCCTTGACCTGGCGAGGCCCTGTTTCAACGGCGTCTCCCTCGATCGGAGCGGCGCCGACCACCTCACCACTGTCGAGTACAAGAAGGGCGCCTCTGGCGGGAAGATCCTCCGCTGGCCCCTGGACGCGTCCACCGCCCTGCTCAAGACCGGCTCCGACGGGCTCGTTCACCCCACCGAGGGATGGACCAGCCCGGTCTGGGAACTTCAAGGCGGCGTGTTCACCGGCGGCAACGGCATCCTGGCCGGTTTGTGCCCCGATGGCGCGCCTCCCGTCAGCTACATGCCGGGCGGCACGGCGAGCATTTCCGGCGATTACCGGAAGTCCTGCCTTCACCGCGTCACGGTTTCCGCCGACCACAGCACACTCGACGTCCACTACATGACGACTGTTCCCGCCAACGCGCAGAACGTCGCGTACTGGCCGGCGAGCGGAGAAGTGTGGCTGGTCAACGAATTCCGTGGAGACTACGCCGGCGTGTACGGGAGCGACCGCCTGGTGCTGGCGTTGAGCTGCCCGAATCTGAGCTGCTGAGGCTGCCGGTCGTCATCGGCAGGCAGATGACGACCGGTGCCTTTACAGAACCCGTGTTCCATTTGTTACCCAAGTGCGATCTGAAGCGTTTGTGGCGGGTTCACTCTTTGATCAGCTCTATCCCACGCAGCAACCCGAGGTGATCCTTGAAGAGGCGTCCGCTTCTCGCAGTGCTCGCGTCCGCGGGAATTGCGATTCCGCTGACCATGATGCCGTTAACCGCGAACGCAGAACCCGCCCGTCCAGATCGCTTCCAGCATCTGGACGACGCGTTCGGCTACGCCGGTTTCAAACCAGCCGCGCTCGATCCCACCCGGCAGCTCAAGGTCCTCATCCAGGTCGACGGTACGCCGGTCGGCGATGCCGCCGCCGACGCCGCCGAGGCCGGCAAGGCGGTCGACAGGCCGAGCTTACGTGCCGCGCTCCACGACAAGCAGCAGAGCGTCGAGGAGAAGGTGAAGGCGGAGGGTGGAAAGGTCCTCACCACCTATACCGACACCTTCAACGGAATCGCCGCCTCGATTCCACAGCGCAGCCTGCCGGCGATCCAGCAGACCCCCGGAGTGCTCTCCGTGCACCCGGTACGCACGTTCAGAGCGGACAACACCGCCGCCATCCCTTATATCGGGGCCCCGCAGACGTGGCAGGACCTCCACAAGACCGGCACAGGCGTCAAGGTCGCGATCATCGACACCGGGATCGACTACACGCACGCCAACTTCGGCGGCTCGGGCAATCCGGCCGACTTCGAGGGCAACAACGGCGCCGTGATCGAGCCGGGCACCTTCCCGACCGCCAAGGTGATCGGCGGTTACGACTTCGTGGGCGACGACTACGACGCCAACGACGCCGCCTCGACGCCCAAGCCCGACCCCGACCCGCTCGACTGCAACGGCCACGGCTCCCACGTGGCAGGCAGCACGGCCGGCTTCGGCGTGACCGCTGACGGCAAGACCTACACCGGCCCGTACGACTCCACCACGCACACCAAGACCTTCAAGGTCGGACCGGGTGTGGCGCCGGCTGCCTCGCTGATGGCCTACCGCGTCTTCGGCTGTGAGGGTTCAGCCAGCGAGGACGTCATCGTCTCGGCCATGGAGCGGGCTCTGAAGGACGGTGCCGACGTCGTCAACATGTCGCTCGGCTCACCCTTCGGCCGCATCGACGAGCCGTCGGCGCAGGCCGTTCGAACGCTGACCCGCGCGGGCGTGACGGTGGTCGCCTCCGCCGGCAACTCGGGACAGAACGCCTACCTGGTCGGGGCACCCGCCATCGCCCCGACGGCCATCTCGGTCGCCGCCATTGACGCGGCACGTGCTCAGCTGCCCGCGGCGAAGATCTCAGCGAACGGCACCGAGATCATCGCGCAGAACTCCAACGAGGCGGCCCTGCCCTCGGGAACCCTGCCCATCGCGGTGCTCCGCACGAGTTATCCGTCCGGCCCGCTCTCGCTGGGCTGCGATCCCGCCGACTACTCCGCCTACCCAGGCGGAGTGACCGGCAAGCTCGTGATCACCCTGCGCGGCTCCTGCGCCCGGGTCAAGCGGGCCATCCTCGGCCAGAAGGCCGGCGCCGCCGCGGTTGCGATGATCAACACCGACAGCGCGTACCCGCCCCTGGAAGGACAGATCACCTCCGACCCGGACACCGGCGAGTCCTATACGGTCACCATTCCGTTCCTCGGCATCAAGAGCACCGACGGCACCGCGGCCGCGTCGCTGGACGGAAAGAGCACCACGCTGGCGGCGCTGGCCGTGCCCAATCCCAGCTACGCCCAGCTCGCCTCCTTCTCCTCCGGCGGCCCGGCCAACGTCAGCAGCTTCCTGAAGCCGGACGTGACCGCGCCCGGCGTCGCTGTCGTCTCGACCGGGGTGGGCACCGGCTCCGGCGCCGCGACGATCTCGGGCACCTCGATGGCCTCACCGATGGTCGCAGGCGTGGCCGCGCTCGTGAAGCAGGCTCATCCGCGCTGGCGTCCCGGCCAGATCAAGGCCGCGATCGTCAGCACCGCCGACGCCACGTCCAAGATCACGGGCTACACCGCCAGGGTCGCCGGCTCCGGTGTCGTGGCCACGCGGCAGGCGGTCGGCGCCTCGGTGATCGGTGAGGCGAAGGACGGCTCGGCCAACCTGTCGTTCGGCCTGAAGTCGCTGAACGGCGCCTACAGTCAGAGCGAGAGCTTCACCATCCGCAACACGGGCAAGACCCCGGTCACCTATGACCTGGCCGCCGCCTTCACCGGCCAGTCCTACGGCGCGAAGGTCTCGGTATCTCCCGCGACCGTGACCGTGGGCCGGGAGAGCAGCCGCACCGTCCAGGTCACGCTGTCGCTCAGCGCTCAGGCCGTGGCCGCCCTTCCCGCCGCCGAGACCTCCAACTTCGGTACGGTCGTCCATATCCACGGTGCGGTCACCGCCACGCCGCGCACGGCCGCCGAGGGCGTCTACCCGCTGCGGGGCGCGTTCCTGCTCGTCCCTGACGCCGCGTCCCAGGTGCGCTCGTCCAAGCCGGGCAAGTACACGGCCGGTGACGGCGGGCTCGTGACGTCTGTCGATGTTCGCAACGACGGTGCGCACCCCGGCTCGGCGGACGTCTACGCCTGGGGCATCAGCGACGCCGACGACGTCAAGGGCGCCGAGGACTCGATGGACATCCGCGCGGTCGGCGTGCAGACACTCCCCGGCTCGGCACTCGGCGGCGCCGACACCGACCGGGCGCTGGTCTTCGCGGTCAACACCTCCGGCCGCTGGTCCAACGCCTCGGCCAACGAGTTCGACGTCTCGATCGACGTCAACAATGACGGAGCACTCGACTACTACCTGGTCGGCGCGGACTACGGGCTGGTCACCACGGGCGATTTCGACGGGCGATTCGCCACGTTCGTCTTCAAGGCCGGCGGTTCCCTGCTGGACGCGTGGGTGGCCACGGCTCCCATGAACGGCGGCACACTGTTGATGCCGGTGCTCGCCTCCGAGGTGGGCCTGACCGAGGGCGCCTCACGCTTCACGTACTCGGCGACCGGTTTCTCGCTGGTTCCCGACGGGCTCGTCGACGAGACCGAGTCTGCGGCGTTCGACGCCTTCGCTCCGGCGATCTCCACGGGGGCGTACGTGCCGCTCGCGCCGGGCGCCTCCTCCAGCGTCCAGCTGACCGTGGACCAGTCGAAACTCGCCGCCACGCCGGCGAAGGGCTGGCTCGTGGTCACCCTGGACGACCGCAGCGGCGATCAAGAGGCCGACCAGGTCGGCTTCGGGAAGCTACCCGCCACCCAGCCGTAACCCGGCATGGGCGCCCGGCCCTGGGCTGGATCATTCAGGGCCGGGCGGCCATCCCGCCGCTGTGACAGCTGCTCGCCGGACCGATCTCACGCGGCGGGCGGCTGCGCCGGGGCGGCCTTGGCCAGCGCGGCCTCGTTGTAGTCGGCGAGCAGGACCGCCTTCCCGCCCGGCGCGCCGACGGCTCCTCGAGATCCTCACCGTGGGCCTGGCGAACCCCCTACGGCAGCGATGAGCCCTGCACGGCCTGGATGTCCAGCTCCACCTTCAGCGTCGCGCCGATCAGGTTGACCCCGGCCCGCACTACCTGGTTGTAGGTCATCGCGAAGTCCTCGCGGCGCAGCTCGGTCTCGGCCCGGAACGCCGCCCGCAGGCCGCCCCACGGGTCCGGGCCGGTTCCCAGGTACGCCAGGTCGAGATCGACGGGCCGCGCCACCCCGGCGAGCGTCAGCGTTCCGTGCACGATCCACCGGTCGGGGCCGGCGGGGGTGAGCCCGGTGCTGCGGTAGGAGATCATCCGGTACGAGGCGGCGTTCAGGAAGTCGGCCGAGCGGAGATGGTCGTCCCGCATGGTGTTCCCCGTGTCGATCGACGCGGCAACGATGTCGGCGGCCACCGCGGAGGTCTCCGGGGTCGGGCCGATCTCGATCCGCCCACCGAACTCGGTGAACCGCCCCCGGACGGTGCTGAGCCCCAGATGCTGGGCCGTCGCCGCGATTGTGCAGTGGGCGGGGTCGAGCGTCCAGATCCCGGGCGGGGGAAGGTCGGCGCCGCCCTGCCGGGCCAGCACCACCGTGCCCAGCTCGGCGGTGCCGGATCCGGTGGCGATCGCCGTCATGGCGGCAGGGGCGTACCCGACCGCGGTCGCGACGACCGTGTACACGCCGGACGCCAGGGGGCCGCTCGACACGACGCCGTCGGCGTCGGCCTCGGCCCGCACGACCTGCTGCCCGGTCATGTCGGTCACCGTGACGATCGCCTGCTGCACGGGCCACCCGTCCTTCGTACGGATCAGAGCGTGCAGGCCCCGGCGGCCGGTCGGGCCGCGCTGCTCGGCCTGCCGGCTGGTGTGAGCGGCCTCTTGGCTGGTGTACATGGTGCTCCTGCTCTCCCTGCTCGTTCCTTCGGAGCAGTCCTTACGATCTCCCCGGAACGACTGCTCCGGGCGTTGGGCGCTACTCGGCGTGGGCCAGCCACAGGTCGCGGTCGTCGTCGTCCCGGCCATTGATGGTCACGGTGTCGGCCACGGGCGGGTATCCGGTGGCGATGAGGGTGTACTGGCCACCGGTCAGGTCGGCGAAGGCGTACGCGCCGTCCTCGCCGGTGGTCGTGGTGCCGACCACGTTCCCGGCCGCGTCCAGCAGCGTGACCCGCGCGTCGTTCAGCGGGCCGCGGTCGCGCACCCGTACGGTGCCCCGGATCAGGGCGCCGGGCCGCAGTTCGACGTCCTGCCTCGTCTGGCCGGTGCCGATGACCTCGACAGGAACGGCGGCCGGGCGGAAGGAGTCCGCGCTGACCGCGAGCGTGTAGCCGCCGGAGCTCACCCCGGAGAAGCCGTAGGAGCCCTCCGCGTCGGTCGCGCCCGTGGTGACGACCTCGCCGCGGACGTCGGTCAGCACGACCACCGCCCCGGGCACCGGCTTGCCATCCAGATCGCGTACGACACCGGTCAGCTTGCTGGAGCCGGCGAGGATCAGGTTGAAGTCGACCGGCTGGTCCCCCACGACGAGGGTGGCCACCTGCGGATCGCGGTCGGCGGCCGACGCGATCAGGACATAGGTGCCCATGCCGGGCGTCCAGATGCTGTAGCTGCCGTCGGCCAGGGGCAGGGCCCGGCCGAGCTGGTGGCCTCGCACGTCGACCAGCGTCAGCGTGGCGTGGCCGAGCGCGCGGCCGTCATCGCTTCTGACGAAGCCGCGGATCTCGACGCCGCCGTCCGGCCTGTTCGCCCAAGGGTCGCCGGCCGACGCGTACGCGAACTCACCCTCGGGACGTGCCGGGGCGGCGGCGGGGGCAGTCGCCGTGGCGGGGGCCGCGTGCGGAGTCGCCGCGGCGGCGGCCGCGTTTCGGCGCGGGAGGAAGAAGGCGAGCACGAAGGCGAGGAGCGCCGCGCCGGCGCCGACGGCCATGACGACGCGGAAGCCGTCTTGGGAGGGAAGCGTGACGGGACCGAGCTTCATGGTCATCTGGGCCAGGACGACACCCGCCACGGCGCTGGAGACGGAGGTGCCGACGGCGCGCATGAGGGTGTTGAGGCTGTTGGCGGCGGCCGTCTCGGTCACCGGCACGGCCCCCATGACGAGGGCGGGCATGGAGGCGTACGCGAATCCGATACCGGCTCCGATGACGCAGGAGACCAGGACGAGATGCCAGATCTCGGACATCAGAACGATGTTGAGACCGTAGCCGGCGGCGACGATGACGGCGCCGATCATCAAGGTCACCTTGGGCCCCATGGCCGCGGACACACGTGCCGACAGGGGCGCCATGACCATCATCACCAGGCCGGACGGCGCCATCACCAGGCCCGCGGCCAGCATCGACTGCCCCAGTCCGTAGCCGGTGGCCTCGGGCAGCTGCAGCACCTGCGGCAGCACCAGGGACATCGCGAACATCGAGAAGCCCATCATGGTGGAGGCGAGGTTGGTGAACAGCACCTGACGCCGCGCGGTGGTGCGCAGGTCCACCATCGGCTCCCGGATGCTCAGCTCCCACCATCCCCACAGCAGCAGCACCACGACCGCCGCTACGAACAGGCTGATGGTGAGGGCGTCGTCCCAGCCCCAGTCGGCGCCCTTGGAGATCGCCAAGAGCAGGCACACCAGTGCGGCCGACAGCCCGGCGGCGCCGACCACGTCGAACCGGCCGCCGCTGCGCACCGCCGATTCGGGCACGAGCGCCAGCACCACGACGAGGGCCACGGCGCCGAGACCCGCCGCGGTCCAGAACAGCGCGTGCCAGTCGGCGTTCTCGGCGATGAGGGCGGCGGCCGGCAGGCCCAGGGCGCCGCCCACGCCGAGCGAGGCGCTCATGAGGGCGGTCGCGGAGCCGAGCCGCTCAGTGGGCAGTTCGTCGCGCATGATGCTGATGCCGAGCGGGATGACGCCGGAGGCCAGGCCTTGCAGGCCCCGCCCGATGATCATGGGCGTCAAGGTGTCGCTGAAGGCGCACAGGACTGATCCGGCGACCAGCAGGACCAGGTTGACCAGGAGCATGCGCCGCTTGCCGTACATGTCCCCAGCCGTCCCCACACCGGCGTGGCGACCGCGCTCGCGAGCAGCGTGGCGGTGACCGCCCAGGTGGTGTCGGACGCCGAGGCTCCCAACAGCTTGGGAAGTTCGGGAATCAGCGGGATGACCAGAGTCTGCATCAACGACACGACGATCCCGGCGAAGGCGAGCACCACTACGAAGGTGCTCGACCGCGGCGGCCCGGCCGCGTGAGAAGGGTGGGCGGAGATTGTGGCCATGCGAAGACTCCGTTACGGGGGTTGGGGAGGAGAGCAATGAGGTATACGGTAAATCAGTCGCTTGACTTAAGACTAACAGCATCGATTTGCCAGTCAGATCGAAGGAGGGTTCCTCGTGAGCCAAGGTGAGCAGATGTTGAGCTATCCGATTCCGAGCGAGGCGCCCCTGGAGCCGCCCGCGGAGTGGGCGGAGCTGCGCCGGCAGTGCCCGGTCGCGCGGATCAAGCTGCCCAGCGGCGACGAGGCGAAGCTGGTGACCCGCTACGAGGACGTCAAGCAGGTGCTGTCCGACCCGCGCTTCACCCGGCAACTGAACGCCGACGACGCCGCCCGGATCTCCGCCAACCAGTCGGGCGGCGTGTTCAAC
>NZ_JBFAMX010000256.1:0-14274 GCF_040659615.1 Nonomuraea sp. NPDC049784 | reverse complement strand
ACCCCTCCCCGGCCACCACCGCCACCGCATCCGGAGCCGCCGCCACCCACCGAGCGAACAACTCATGCACCCCACCCACACCAGGCACACCCACCCCGGTGGCATTCCACTCCCCAAACCGCTCCTCCCCACCCAGCAGCGAAAACTCCGACAACCGCCGCCCCGGATCCTCAGCGACCGCACCCAACAACCGCACCAGATGACCCGCAAAGCGCTCCACCGTCGACCGATCGAACAGCGCCGTGCTGTACTCGAGCGTCCCGGTGATGCCATCGGCACCGGCGCTGGTGAAGAGGGTGAGGTCGAACTTGGACGTCGTGTGCGGCGAGCGCAGGACCTCACCGGTGAGACCGGTGTCGGCCCCGGGGCGGTCGGCGACGCCGAGGTGGTTGAAGAACACCTGGAACAGCGGCGTGCGGCTGCGGTCGCGCTCCGGCTGCAGGGTGTCGACCAGCTGCTCGAACGGCACGTCCTGATGGGCGTACCCGTTGAGCGCCTCCTGGCGGACACGGGCGACGATGTCGGCGAAGGTCGGGTCGCCGGACAGGTCGGTCCGCAGGACCAGGGTGTTGACGAAGAACCCGATCAGGTCCTCGGTCTCGGCCCGGTTGCGGTTGGCGATCGGCGTGCCCACCACGACGTCGTCCTGGCCCGCGTACTTGCCCAACAGCACGGTGAACGCCGACAGCAACGTCATGAACATCGTCGCCCCCGCGTCCCGGCTCATGGCTTGCAGAGCGGCGGCGGCCTCCCTCGGGATCTCGAAGTCGACGAGGGCGCCGGCCGTGGACCGCACGGCTGGACGAGGCCGGTCGGTGGGCAGGTCCAGCACGGGAGACCCAGCCAGCCGCTCACGCCAGTAGCCAAGTTGGCCCTCCAGCACCTCCCCCTGCAGCCACTCGCGTTGCCAGACCGCGAAATCGGCATACTGCACCGGCAACGGCGCCAACGGCGACGACTCACCCCGCGAGAACGCCTCGTACAGCGCCGACAGCTCCCGGCGCAGCACCCCGCCGGACCACTCATCCGAGACGACGTGGTGGAGCACCAGGCTGAGGACATGGTCGTCGGAGGCCAGCCGGACCAGGCGGCCGCGCACGACGGGGCCCCCGGCCAGGTCGAACGGCGTCGCCGCGTCGACGGCGACCAGGGCCTTGGCCCGGTCGAGTGCGTCGGGTTCGCCGGTGAGGTCGGTGACGACCAGTCCGAAGCCGCCCGGCGGGTCGACGCTCTGGTACGCGACGCCCTCGCGGCCGACCAGACGGGTGCGCAACACCTCGTGCCGCTCCACGATGGCGTCGAGGGCGGCTTCGAGCGCGAGGGCGTCGAGGGGTCCACGCAGGCGCAGGGCGAGCGGCACGTTGTACTCCGCTGAGCCGGGCTCCAGCTGGTCCAGGAACCACAGCCGCTGCTGTGCGAACGACAGCGGGAGCGGCTTGTCGCGGCCGACTGGCACGATGGGCGGCGCCAGATGTCCGGGAGCCGCGACGTCGATCACCTCGGCCAGCCCGGCGACCGTCGGGTGGTCGAAGAGGGTGGCGAGCGCGATCTCCACCCCGAAGGCGGCGCGTACGCGTGAGGTGACCTGCGTGGCGATCAGCGAGTGGCCGCCCAGGTCGAAGAAGCTGTCAGTGACACCCACGCGTTCCAGGCCGAGCACCTCGGCCCACACTCCGGCGAGGATCTCCTCGGTGGCCGAGCGGGGGGCGACGAACTCCTCGCTCAGGTCGGGGCGGCTGTTGTCCGGTGCGGGGAGCACGGCACGGTCGATCTTCCCGTTGGCGTTCAGCGGGAAGGTGGTGAGCTCGACGAACGCCGAGGGCACCAGGTAGTCGGGCAGCGTCGTGCGCAGGAAGGCGCGCAGCTCGCCGGTGGAGGGAGCGCCTTCGGTCAGGTCTGCCGGCACCACGTAACCGACCAGGCGGCGGTCGCCGCCGTCCTCGCGGGCCACGACGAGAGCCGCCGCGAGTCGCGGGTGCGCGAGCAGGGCGGCCTCGATCTCGCCGGGTTCGATGCGGAAGCCCCGTACTTTGACCTGCTCGTCCACCCTGCCGAGGAACTCGATCGCACCTTCGGGCAGCCATCGCACCCGGTCGCCGGTGCGGTACAGGCGGGAGCCGTCGCCGGCGAACGGGTCGGCGACGAACCGCTCGGCCGTCAGCTCCGGGCGGCCGGAGTAGCCGCGCGCCACGCCCACGCCGCCCAGGAACAGCTCGCCCGCCACGCCCACGGGGAGCGGGCGCAGGTGCCGGTCTAGGACCAGGGCCCGCATGTTCGCCAGCGGGCCGCCGATCGGCACCGGCCCGGTGCCCGCCCGCTCCACCAGGTGCCAGGTCGCGTACGTCGTCGTCTCGGTCGGCCCATAGACGTGCAGGAGGCGTTCGGGCCGGCCGTGTTCGAGCACCCGCCGGACACTCGACGGGTCGACCGCCTCGCCGCCGAACAGCAGGTTCCGCAGGCCGCCGAACGCCTCGGGGGTCTCGCTCGCCAGGCGGTTGAACAGCGCGGTGGTGAGGAACATGGTGGTGACGCCGGCCTGCCTGATCTGCTCGGCCAGCCGCGCGGGCGACAGCAACACGTCTTTGTCGATCCCGGCCAGGGCCGCGCCTGACGTCAGTGCGCCCCACACCTCGAACGTGGCCGCGTCGAACGTCGTGGTCGACGCCTGGGCCACCACGTCGTCGGCGCGCAGCGTCACGTAGTCGCCGGCCGTGACCAGCGACACGATGTCGCGGTGGGTCACGGCGATGCCCTTGGGCCGGCCCGTCGACCCGGAGGTGTAGATCACGTACGCGAGCCCGCCGGGGTGGACGGCCGCCTCGGGGGCCTGGGCCGGCGCCGCCGCCACTGCAGCGACCGTGGCGGGGTCGTCCAGTGCCACCAGGCGGACCCGCCCCACCAGCAGGTCGTCGAGGTCATCGCTCATGCCGACCAGCACCGACGCGCGGCTGTCGGCGATCATCATCGCGATGCGATCGGCCGGGTGGGTGGTGTCGAGAGGGAGGTATGCGCCGCCGGCCTTGAGCACGGCGAGCATCATGACGATCAGGTCGAGGTCGCGCGGCAGATACAGCCCCACGACCGTCTCCGGTCCCACTCCCACACTGCGCAGATGGTGGGCCAGCCGGTTGGCCTGGGCGTCCAGCTCGGCGTAGGTCAGCGACCGCTCGCCGTACGTCACCGCGGTGGCTGTCGGCCGTTCGGCGGCCCTGGCCGCGACCAGCTCGTGCACGCCGCCCACCTCGGGCAGGGGCGTGGCAGTCCGGTTCCACTCGACCTCGACTAGGCGGCGTTCGTCGTCGTTGGCCAGGGGCAGTTCCGACAGGCGGCGATGCGGATGGGCCGCCACCGTGTCCAGCACGTCGACGAGGTGGCGTGCAAGGCGTTCCATCGTGGCATGATCGAACAGCTCGGTGCTGTACAGGAGGGTGCCGGTGATCGCGTCGTCCTGTTCGCCCAGCGCGACGGTCAGGTCGAACCTCGCCTCGACCGCACCCACGGGGAACGGCTCGCCGGTCAAGCCGGTGAAGGTCAGGCGGTCGTCGTCACGCACCCGCTCGACGCCGAACAGGACCTGGAAAAGGGGCGAGCGGCTGAGGTCCCGTTCCAGGTGGAGGGCCTCCACGAGCTGCTCGAACGGCATGTCCTGGTGAGCGTAGGCGCCCAGCGCCTCCTGCCGGACCCGCGCCACGACCTCGGCGAACGTGGGATCGCCCGACAGGTCGGTACGCAGCACCAGCGTGTTGACGAAGAAGCCGATCAGTCCCTCGGTCTCGGCCCTCGTCCGGTTGGCGATCGGGGTGCCCACCACCACGTCGTCCTGGTCGGCGTACCGGCCCAGCAGGACGGTGAGCGCCGACAGCAGCGTCATGAACATCGTCGCCCCGCTCTGGCGGCTGAGCTCGCGCAGGGCGGTGACGGTGGCCTCGCCGACGGACAGGTCGACCAGGGCGCCGGCGCTGGACCGTACGGGCGGGCGGGGGCGGTCCGTGGGCAGCTCCAGCGGCGGTGCCCCGGCCAGCCGTTCGCGCCAGTAGCCGAGCTGGCCGTCGAGGAAGTCCCCGCGCAACCGCTCGCGCTGCCAGACGGCGAAGTCGGCGTACTGCACCGGCAGCGGCGGCAGCGGTGAAGGCTCGCCCCGGCTGAAGGCGTCGTACAGCACCGACAGCTCGTCCCGGGTTACCAGAGCCGACCACTCGTCCGACACCACGTGGTGCATGCACAGGCTGAGCACGTGGTCGTCAGCGCCGAGGCGGAACAGCCGGCCGCGGAACAGCGGTCCGGCGGCCAGGTCGAAGTGGGTCAGCGCGTCGGCGGTGACCAACTCCTCGGCCGCGGCCTCCGCGCCGGGGCCGGCGGCGAGGTCGGTGAAGCCGAGCCCGAATCCGGTGGGCGGGTCGACGATCTGGTGGGGGATGCCGTCGACGGCGACGAACCGGGTACGCAGCACCTCGTGCCGCGCGACGATCGCGTCGAGCGCGGCGCTCAGCGCCGCCACGTCCAGGGGGCCGCGCAGGCGCAGCGCAAGGGGGTTGTTGTACTCGGTCGAGCCGGGTTCGAGCTGGTCGAGGAACCACAACCGCTGCTGCGCGAACGACAGTGGCAGCGGTCGATCGCGATCCACCGGCACGACCGGCGGCGCGAGCTGCGCCGGGGCGATCTCGTCGACGACCGCGCCCAGATCCCCGACGGTGGGGTGGTCGAACAGCGTCGCCAGAGGCACCTCGACGTCGAGTGCGGCGCGGATCCGGGAGACCACCTGAGTGGCCAGCAGCGAGTGGCCGCCCAACTCGAAGAAGTTGTCGGCGGTCCCGACCTGTTCCAGGCCGAGGACCTCACACCAGATGGCGGCCAGGGCCTGCTCGGTCGGAGTGCGGGGGGCGGCGAACGCCGAGGCCAGGTCGGGGCGAGTGCTTTCTGGGGCGGTCAGGGCGGCGCGATCGAGCTTGCCGTTGGAGGTCAGCGGCAGGGCCGCGAGCTCGACGAAGACGGCCGGGACGAGGTGCTCGGGCAGGGACCTGAGGAGGAAGGCGCGCAGGTCGCCGGCTGAGGGGAGGCCCTCTTCGAGGTCGTCGGGCACCACGTAGGCGACCAGTCGGCGCTCCCCCGCTGTCCCCCCGTCTTCGCGCGCGAGGACGGCCGCGGCGGCGACGGCCGGGTGGAAGCGCAGCGCGGACTCGATCTCGCCCGGCTCGACGCGGAACCCGCGGATCTTCACCTGGTGATCGACGCGGCCGAGGAACTCCAGGCGGCCGTCGGCACGCCACCGGACCCGGTCCCCGGTGCGGTACAGGCGGGAGCCGTCGTCGCTGAACGGGTCGGCCACGAACCGCCCGGCCGTCAGCGCCGGGCGTCCGCCGTACCCGCGCGCGACCCCGAGCCCGCCGACGAACAGTTCGCCCGGCACGCCCACGGGCACCGGGGCCAGGTGCCGGTCCAGCACGTACAGCCTGGCGTTGGGCAGGGGGCCGCCGATCGGCGCGCTCTCCATCCCGGCCAGCTGCTCGGCGTCCAGCACAGTGGTGGCCACGCCGATCGTGGTCTCGGTCGGGCCGTAGTGGTTGGTGACGGTCCGCTTGCCCGCGGCCTCGAGGAGTTCGCGCGCCCACCGCGACGGCGAGGCCTCCCCGCCCAGCACCAGACCCCTGGCGGGCAGCAGCCCCGCGGGCCCGTCGGCGGCGGTCAGCGCCATGAGCTGCGAGGGGACGACCTTCAGGTAGTCGATGGCGTGCTCGCTCAGGTATGCGCGCAGGAGCACGGGGTCGCGCACCACGTCCGGTTCGGGGACGAACAACGTGCCGCCGGACACCAGGCAGCCGAACACCACGGTGTTGCCGAAGTCGGTGGACAGCGGTTGCAGCAGTGCGTACCGCCGGCGGGGCGTGTCCCACCCGAAGCGGTCCGACACGCCCCACAGGTAGGCGGCCAGCCCGCCGTGCGTCACCTGGACGCCCTTGGGCTGCCCGGTGGACCCCGAGGTGTACATGACGTACGCGGCCTGCGCGGGCAGCGTCGGCACCGCGGGGTCGGTGTCCGGCTGCCCGGCGATGGCGGCGGCGGTCACAGGGTTGTCCAGGACTACGACGAGGGCCCGCCGCACGGCCAGGACGTCCAGGGAGTCGGCGGTGCCGACCAGCACCGACGCGCGGCTGTCGGCCAGCATGTACGACAACCGCTCCGCCGGATGGCCGGGGTCCAGCGGTAGGTAGGCGCCGCCGGCCTTCCACACCCCGAGCAGCGCGACGATCAGGTCGAGGCCACGTGGCAGACATAGGCCGACCACGACCTCCGGACCGACGCCCGAGGCCTTGAGGTAATGGGCGAACCGGTTGGCCCGTGCCTCCAGCTCCGCGTAGGTCAGCGTGCCCTCGGCGGTGACCACCGCGGCGGTATCGGCCTGGGCGGCCGCGCGGGAGGCGATCCACTCGTGCGCTCCGCCGGCGGGCACGGGCACCGCGGTGTCGTTCCAATCGCGCAGGAGCCGGTCCCGTTCGGCGGGCGCCAGCAGGGGCAGTTCCGACAGCCGGACGTCCGGGTCGCGGGAGACGGCTGCCAGCAACACCCGCAGGTGACCGGCCATACGCTCCACGGTCGGCCGGTCGAACAGGTCGGTGCTGAACTCTATCGCGCCCTGCAGCGCGTCGCCGTCCTCGCCGATGATCATCCGCAGGTCGAACTTGGCAGTCGTCACACCGGGTAGCTCGGCCGCCGACACGCCGAGCTCGGCCCGCGCGGCGCCGGCCTCGCCGTCCCTGTTGTAGTTGAACAGCACTTGGAACACCGGCGTGCGCGATCGGTCGCGGTCGGTCTCCAGGGCGTCGACGAGCTGCTCGAACGGCAGGTCCTGGTGGGCGTAGGCGGCCAGCGCCTCGCCGCGGACCCGGCCGATCAGCTCGGTGAAGGTGGGGTCGCCGGACAGGTCGGTGCGCAGTGCGAGGGTGTTGACGAAGAACCCGATCAGATCCTCGATCTCCTCGCGGTTGCGGTTGGCGATCGGGGTGCCGACCACGATGTCGTCCTGGTCGCAGTAGCGGGACAGCAGGGCGACGTACGCGCTGAACATCGTCATGAACATGGTGGCGCCGGCGTCACGGGTGACCGCGCGCAGCCGTGCCACTGTGGAGGCGTCGACGCCGAACTCGACGACCGCGCCGGCCGAGGAGCGTACGGGCGGGCGGGGCCGGTCGGCCGGCAGGTTCAGGACCGGGGCACCGGCCAGGCGGTCGCGCCAGTAGCCGAGCTGGCCCTCCAGCACCTCGCCCTGAAGCCAGGCGCGCTGCCAGACGGCGAAGTCGGCGTACTGCACCGGCAGCGGCGGCAGCGGCGAAGGCTCGCCCCGGCTGAAGGCGCCGTACAGCACTGAGAGCTCCCGGCGCAGCAGGCCCACGGACCACTCGTCGGACACCACGTGGTGCATGACGAGGCTGAGCACGTGGTCCTCCAGGCCGAGCCGGATCAGTCGCCCGCGTACCAGCGGCCCGGCCGCCAGGTCGAACGGCGCGATCACGTCGGCCCTGTGCAGTTCCTCGGCACGGGCGGCCGCGTCGGGTTCGGCGCTGAGGTCCAGTAGGTCGAGGGCGAACCCGGACGGTGGGTCGACGACCTGGTGCGGGACGCCGTCCACTGCGACCAGGCGGGTGCGCAGCACCTCGTGCCGCTCGACGATCGCGTCCAGGGCCGCGCCCAGCGCCGCCGTGTCCAGCGCGCCGCGCAGCCGCAGTGCGAGCGGCTCGTTGTACTCGAGCGACAGCGGCGCGAGCTGGTTGAGGAACCAGAGCCGCTGCTGCGCGAACGACAGCGGCACCAGCCCTTCGCGGGCCGCCGCCACGATGGGCGGGGCCAGGACGCCGGGCGCCGCGCCGTCGACGATCGTCGCGAGGGCCTCGATGGTGGGATGGTCGAACAGTGCGGCCAGGTCCAGCTCGATCCCGAAGGTCCCGCGTATGCGGGATACGACCTGGGTGGCCAGCAGCGAGTGTCCGCCCAACTCGAAGAAGTCGTCGCCGACGCCGACGCTCTCCAGGCCGAGGATCTCCGACCACAGGCCGGTCAGCACCTCCTCGGTGTGGGTGCGCGGTGTCTGGAACCGGGCCGACAGCACCGGCCGTACGGCCTCCGGCTCGGGCAAGGCGGCGCGGTCGACCTTGCCGTTCGGGCTGAGCGGCAGGGCCGGCAGCTCAACGAACACCGAAGGGATGAGATAGACGGGCAGACTTCGCCTCAGGAAGGTCCGCAGGTCGCTGGTGGACAGCGCCTCTCCCGTGCCGCCTCCCGCCACGACGTAGGCCACGAGCCGCCGGTCACCGGCCGAGCCGAGGGCGACCACGACCGCGTCGGTGATCTGTGGGAAGGCCAGCAGGGCGGCTTCGATCTCGCCCGGCTCGATCCGCACTCCCCTGACCTTGACCTGGTCGTCGGCGCGGCCCAGGTACTCGATCTGGCCGTCGGGGCGCCACCTGACCCGGTCGCCGGTGCGGTAGAAGCGCGAACCGTCCGCGGCGAAGGGGTCGGCGACGAAGCGCTCGGCAGTCAGGGCGGGCCGGCCGGCGTAGCCGCGCCCCACGCCGATGCCGCCGATGAACAGCTCTCCGGGCACGCCCACCGGGACCGGGCGCAGGAACCTGTCCAGGACGTGGAGGCTCACGTTGCCGATCGGGCTGCCGATGGGCGGCGAGGCGGTACCGGTGCCCGGCCGATCGCACTGAGCGGACGACGCCTCGATGGAGGCCTCCGTCGGGCCGTACAGGTTGCCGACCACGGTGGTGGCGTTCCTGGCGTAGAAGCGGGCGACATCCTCGGCGGCGAGCGCCTCGCCGCTGCAGAACAGCAACCGCAGGTGGGTCAGCGGGCCGAGCGCCGGATGCGAGACGAACAGCCTGAACAGCGAGGGCACGAAGTGCACGACGCTGATGCGTTCGGACTCCAGCAGCGCGATGAGGTAGTCGAGGTCGCGGTGCCGTCCGGGCTCCGCCACAACCAGTTGCGCGCCGACCGACAGCGGCCAGAACAGCTCCCACACCGAGGCGTCGAAGGTCAGCGGCGTCTTGTGCAGCACCTTCTCGTCCGGCGTGAGCCCATAGGTCTCCTGCATCCGTACCAGCCGGTTGACCACGCCCCGGTGGCCGACCGCGACGCCCTTGGGCAGACCAGTGGAGCCGGACGTGTAGATCACGTAGGCGAGCTGGTCGGGGTGGGTCACGCCCTCGGGAGCGTGCGCGGGCGCGGCGGCGATCGCCGCCGCCGTCTCCGGGTCGTCCAGGTAGACCATGGCGGCGACGCTGTCGGCGTAGGTCCCGGCCAGGGCGCGGGAGCCGATGACGACTGAGGCGCCGCTGTCGGAGAGCATGTACGCCAGCCGGTCGGCCGGGTAGTCGGGGTCCAGCGGCAGGTAGGCACCGCCGGCCTTCCAGATCGCGAGCAGCGCCACCACCATGTCGACGCCACGCTCCAGCGACAGGCCGACCACGACCTCGGGCCCGACGCCGGACGCCTTGAGGTGATGTGCCAGGCGATTGGCCTCGGCCTCCAGCTTGGCGTAGGTCAACGACCGGCCGGCGCAGGAGACGGCGATGGCATCGGGCGAGCGTGGCACCTGGGCGGCGCACAGCTCGTGCACCCCGTTCACCGGCGCGATCGGGGCGGCGGTGTCGTTCCACTCGACAAGGACGCGGTGGCGCTCGCCGGGGCTCATGAGCGGCAGTTCGGACAGGTGCCGTCGCGCGTCGGCGGCCACTGCCGTGAGCAGGCTCTCCAGATGACCGCCCAGTCGCTCGATCGTGGCCTCGTCGAACAGGTCGTCGCGGTAGCGCAGGTCGCCGGCCAGGCCCTCGTACCGCTCGCGCAGGACGAGGACGACGTCGGGCTCGGCTGCGGCGGTGCCGTCCGAGACGACGGTGGCCCGCAAGTCGCCGTTCCACCAGGCGCAGCTGGGCACGACATCGAATCGGGCCTGGAAGAGGGAGTGCCGGCTGCGGTCGGCGGTTCGGCGCAGGAGCCGTACCAGGTGGTCGAACGGGAGGCCGTGGTGCGCGCAGGCTTCGTCCAGCCCGGACCTCACCCGCTCGACGACCTCGGTGAACAGGGGGTCGCCGGTCAAATCCACGCGCAGCGGCATGGGGTCGGGCAGCCCACCGACCGGTCCGGCGAGTGGCGTGCCGATGACGATGTCGTCCTGGTCGGCGTGGCCGCCCAGCAGTGTCGCGAAGGCCGCTAGCACGACGACGGGCGTTCCGACCCCCAAGTCGGCGGCCAGCGCATCGAGCTGCGCCGCGGCCTGCGGCCCGACCTCGAACGTCACCCGCGCGCCGCGTCCGGACGACGCGGGGGGCCGTGGGCGGTCGGTGGTCAGTTCCAGGGCGGGCGCGCCCGCCAGCCGGTCGCGCCAGTAGCCGGCGGTCCGCTCCGCGTCCACGATCTCGGACTCGGCGCACCTGGACCCGTGGACATGGGCAGGGCCGGGGTCGGGCTCGGGCGTTGGGGCGCCGACGCGGGTGGCCTCGTACAGGGCGGCGAGCTCCCGGCACAGCACCCCGGCCAAGCGCTCGTCGGCGTCCAGGTGGGGCATGACCAGGCTGAGCACGTGCTCCTCGGCTTCCAGCTTGACCAGCCAGGCCCGCAGCGGCGGCCCTGCCGCGAGGTCGATGGGTGACAGCGCCTCCTCCGCCAGGATGGTTCTGATCACGGACTCCGGCGCCTGAGCGCGCGGCTCGTGGCTCAGGTCCAGGAACGGCAGGGCGTACGCACTGTGCACCGCGCCGAAGCGGGTGCGCAGGATCTCGTGGCGCTCGATCACCCCGGCGAGCGCGGCCTGGATCGCTGGGACGTCAAGCGGGCCGCTGAGCCTCAGGGCCACCTGCACAGCCTGGCCTTCGTGCCCGTTTTGTGAAGTAGTCCGGCTGGCGTTGGCTGCGTCTGTCCGTTCTGGTCCCAAGACGTCTCCAGGTGAGGGATTCCTGAAACGAGCTCTCCGGCGGGCATGCCGTCGGCGTACGGGAGGGGTGGGTTGGACTGGTTCCGCGGTGCCGGTTTATCCGACGCTGGCGATGGCGTCGGCGCTCGCGCCGTCCCCGGTGTCGTCTTCGAAATAGCCGCTGGCCTGGAGGGTGAACAGCTCGGCATACCGTCCCTGGGCCGCCATGAGCTCGGCGTGCGTGCCCTGCTCGATGATCTCCCCGCTGTCCAGGACGATGATCCGGTCGGCGGTGCGCACGGTCGAGAACCGATGAGAGATCAGCAGGACGGTCCGGTCTCGATACAGCTCGCGGACGCTGTCGAACAGGGCGCGCTCGGCTCTGGCGTCCAGCGAGGCGCTGGGCTCGTCCAGCACCACCAGCGGCGCGGAGCGGATGAACGCCCTGGCGAGGGCGACGCGCTGCCACTGCCCGAGTGACAGGTCCTGGCCCTCGCCGAACTCCGGCGACAGGATGGTCTGGTAACCGGCCGGCAGCCTGGACAGGAACTCGTCGGCGCCGGCCCTCCGCGCCGCCTCCTGGATCGCCTCCTCAGTCGGCTCGCGGCTGACCGCGCCGATCCGGATGTTCTCCTCGGCGGACATGGCATAACGGATGAAGTCCTGGAAGAGAACCGCGACGAGACTCCGCCAGGCGACCGGGTCGATGGTCGCCAGGTCCTCCCCGTCGACGAGGATGCGGCCGGTCCGCGGAGCATAGAGGCCGGCGAGCAGCTTGGCCAGCGTGGTCTTGCCCGAGCCGTTCTCCCCGACCAGCGCCACCACCTCGCCGGCCCCGATGGTCATCGAGACGCCGTTGACGGCCGCGCGCTCCGCGCCCTGATAGGTGAAGGAGACGTCGTCCAACTCGATCGCGGCGAAGCTGGGCGGAGCGGGCGTGCCACTCTGCTCCCTGACCAGCTCGGGCCGCAGAGCGAGGAACGAGTCGAGGTCGCGCATCAGCGGGGCCGCCTCGAAGAACTCGCCCGTGGAGCTGATACCGTCAGTGAGCTTCTGACTGAACACCAGGAGCGCGCCCGCCGTGGTGGCCGTCTGTGCCAGGTTCATGACTCCCCACTGATTGAGCGCGATCAGTACACCCGCTGCCGCAGCGAGCACCAGCCCACTGCCGAGCGAGGCCAGCAGTGATGACCTAAAACGCTTACGCAGAGTGACCATCAGCATGGCCAGACGCTCGTTCATGAGAGTGCGCCAGGTGCCCGACAGGTGATGCTCGAGGTCGAAGGCGCGGATCTCCTTGGCCGGCTGGCGGGTGGTCAGCAGCTGGAAGAGGTAGTGGCGATTACGGTCGGTGGAGGTGGTTTTGGTTACGAACTCGAAGTACTGCTCACCGCTCCTCATCCCGCCAATCCAGATAGGAACTGCGGTGAGCGCGGCGAACAACCCGATCCACGGCTGCACGGTGACCAAGGCGAGCGCCACCGCGGACAGAGTGAAGATCGCCTGACCGATCGTGATCAGGCTCTCCACCATCCTGGCCGGGCGGGTCAGCGCACTGGTCGCCGCCCGCTGCAGACGGTCGTGGAAACGCGAGTCGTCGAAGTCGTCGAGCGTGGCCAGGGCCGCGACCTCCAGCACCTTGCCGCAGATGTAGATGCTGGTGCGCTCGGTGAGCAGCAGTCGCCGGTTGGTGATGACGGCCTCGGCAGCAACGATCACGACGTTCGCGGCGATGAACAGCACCACACTGAGCAGGATGCCGCCGCCGGTGCGGCCGGACTCGGATTCGATCAAGCTGCCGAGCAGGCTCTGCGCCTGGATGACCAGGCTGAACGCGCCCACAGCCTGAAGCACGTCCATGATCAAAACGGTGATGAATTCTTTACGACTGGCGGCCCATACCAGCCGTATCGCCGCCGCAACGAGTCTCCCCATCTCGCGTGGTCCACGAGCGTCCTGGGACTCGGGCGGCGCGCTGCCCCCGATGCCGGTCACCCGACTGGGGCCGAACCGCTATTTGGTGCTATCCGAAACGGCGACATCGCAGAATTTTGGGCAAGCCAGAGTTCGTGATCCAGACTGGGTAAGGACGATTGCTCGCTCACTGATCACCTCTACTGTCTCTCGCTCGGGACGGTAATACCGGCTGTCAGCCCAGGCAACAAACAATCTTGATTTCAGCGTCTTTTGCCACAACGCAGAGTGTTCCGCCCTCATCACGGGGTGTACACAAACCCGGTATTCGGCTTGGTCATCCTCACCGCGACGGCACTCCCCCTGTGACCGGGAGCGGGGAAACCGCCAGCCGTTGACTGGCAAGTGTGGCGCGGAGGCCAGGCAGCAGCCTCCGCCCCTGCGCGTCGAACGGCCCGGCGACCAACCCTCACCCGCGGCCGCTCGGAAACTCGTGATCCACAAGTCTGGAGGATTGCCCATCCCGCAAGGACCGCCGGGGTAGAAGAGGAGCATGACCCCGTTATCGGAAATCTTGCAGTCGTCCACTCCGATCGTCGCCGACTCCTATGCCCTGTATGGCCTGGCCACCGCGCACGGTCCCGCGTCAGGCGCCCTTCGGGAGGCGGTCGAGGAGGGCCGGTTGACGCTGACGATTCCCTCGGTCGTCCTCGCGGTGGCCCACAGCATGCGTTGCTGCGGTGAAGAGGATTGCAGCCAGGACCACGATCCAGCCTCGCCGGCCAGGCTCGACACTCTCTGTGGCCTCCCCGGCGTCGAGGTGGCCACCCTCGACGGCCCGTCTGCGGCAAAGGCCGGAAGCTTGTACGGGGCATGCGTGGAGGCCAACTATCACGGCGCGGAGATCCTCGCCGCCTGCCACGCCACCGCCGTCGCCCACGAACGCCGACACCGGCTCCTGACGACCGCACGGGCCAGGTACTGCTATGTCCTCGCTGATTTCCACGTCCTGGACGGACGGAAGGTCATCCTCTGATGCGGCGTGGGGGTGTGTCTAGGTAACGGCTCTGTCTCTCTTTCGATGGTAACGGAGCGTTAGGCCAAAAGGATGCGGGGCAGGCGGTCGGCTTCGACGCGGCCTTGGGTGATGTAGCGGTAGAGAAGCCACGCCGTACCCGAACTTCGGCCTGTCGTCGCTCATGGCCACCGTAAGCGAATTGGCGCCGCAGTCACAGAGCCGTACATCGTCGCAGGTCAGGCAAATCCGTTGGAAATTCCCCAGGACTACAGGAAGGCCTTGAGTCAGGCGGTGACCACTCCAGTGCCGAGCAGTGCGAGGAGCAGTGTTCCGATGATGATCCGGTAGATGACGAAGGCGTTGAAGGAGTGCTGGGCGACGTACCTCAGCAGCCAGGCGATGGAGGCGTAGGCGACGACGAAGGAGACGGCCG
>NZ_JBFAMX010000255.1:0-14307 GCF_040659615.1 Nonomuraea sp. NPDC049784 | reverse complement strand
AGCCGGTGCCCGAGCCCGACGCGTTCCAGGGCGTCGTACGCGCGCAGCCGCCGCTCTCGCAGGGACGGGCCCGCGTACAGGAGCCCGTCGGCCACGTTGTCCAGTGCGGAGACGCCGGCGGCCAGGTGGAACTGCTGGAAGACGAAGCCGATGACGTTCGCGCGCAGCGCGGACAGTTGCTTGTCGGTGAGCGAGCCCACGTCGTGCCCCGCGATGCGGACCTGGCCGCCGGAGGGGCGGTCGAGTGTGCCGATCATGTTGAGCATGGTCGACTTGCCGGAGCCGGAGGGACCGACGATGCCCACCAGTTCGCCGTGGTCGATGCCCATCGAGACCCCCTGGAGGGCGGCGACGTCGCCGTAGTGCTTGCTCACGTCGTGCAGTTCGACGATCACTTGGGCACCGCCACGGTCATGCCCTCCTGCACGCCGGTGACCTCGACCTGGCCGTCGGCGAACATGCCGGTCTCGACCGCGACGTAGCGGGTGGACGAGCCCTCGACCACCTGCACGCCGTAGCCGCCCTCGGCCAGCGCGAGCAGCGCGCCGACGGGCACGGCGAGGACGTTCTTCCGCTGTTCCGATACGATCGTGACGTCCACGGGGGCGGCGTCGTACGACTTCTTCAGGCCGCTCACCGACACCTTGACCTCGACGGTCGTGGTGGCGTCGTTGCTGTTGGCGGTCTCGGTGGCGACCTTGCCCATGCTGGAGATCTTGCCGTTCACGGTGCTGCCGTCAGGCAGCTCGACGGTGGCCTTCATGCCCTTCCTGACCAGGTGCTCGTCGGCCACGTCGAGGTTGACGAGCACCTCGCGGGTGGTGCCGGTGGCGGTGAGCACGGGGCCGCTCGCGGTGTCGCCGAGCGTCTTTTTCAGCTCGGCGACACGGACGGGACCGTCGGCGATCACGACGTCGCCGGGCTGCACCCTGCCGGTGACGCCGAGCCCGAGGTCGTCCTGCCAGTCCTCGACCGCTTCCCTGGTGGCCCAGGTGAACGTGTCGTCCACGTCGAAGCCGGTGTAGCCGAGTGCCTTCAGGTTGCGTTCGAGCAGCTCGACGTCCTTGCCCTCGACGCCGTCCTCCAGGGTGCGGTAGAGGGGCATGGTGCCGTACAGGAGGGGGCGGCGGTCGGCGTCCACGCTGTAGACGCCGTGGCCCCGGGTGATGGTGGTGCCCTCGCCGGGGAGCCAGGTGATCGTGCCCTGGGACTTGCCGGTGACGGTCAGGGTGTCGCCGTACCCGAGGGTGCCGTCCACGGTCTCGGTCTCGGTGAGGGTCGTGCGGGTCACCTTGGCGGTGGCGGGGGGCGTGCGGGTGGCGTCGGCCGTGCCGTCGCCGTTGCCGCCGAAGCCCAGGGCGGCGGCCGCGACGGCGGCGGCGAGCAGCGCGGCGCCGCCCGTCCACGCCAGCGTCCGCAGCGGGCGGCGGGGCCGTGGCGGCAGGGCACGTGAGGTGAGTGAAGGCTCCTTGACCTGCGTCACTTCTTCCCTCCCTCCCGCGGGAACTTCTGGTTGCAGGCTTCGAACGCCGTCTTGAACTTGGGGTCGTCGCGCTTGAGCTTGCCCATGCTGCCGCTGGGGAAGGTGCCGTCGGGATTGGGGTCGGGCATGTCCACGCCGTTCTCGCGCATGCACTGGGCCAACTGGCGGAGCTGCTCGACGTCCTCCGGCTTGAGGCCTTCGCGAAGCTTCGCCGGTGCGTAGGCGCGGCAGGCGTCGAGGGCCTCCGCGAGCTTCTTCTTGTTGGTGTCCGTGCCGATCGACCTGAGGCCACCGCCCTTGTTCGGGTCGGGATCCTCCATCGGCACGCCGTGGTCGCGCATGCACTGCGCGAACTTCCTGCCCTGCTCCTGCGGGTCTGCCGTCGCGGTCGCGCCGGCGGAGGCGGGGGGCCGCGCTGAGGCGCCCACATCCACGGAGGCGACTCCGGGTGGGCTCTGCCGGCTCCCGCAGCCGACGGCGAACGCGGCCAGCAGGGCCGTCGCGATGAGTGTCCTTGTCATGCTCCGAATGTGCCGAGCGCGCTTCAATGCCGGCTGGGAGCCGCCTCGGAGTCAGGTAGGAGCACGCGGAAGGTCGCGCCCTCGCCGGGCGCGGTGTCCACCTCGACGCGGCCGCCGTGGGCTCGGACGATGGCGGAGACGATGGCCAGGCCGAGCCCGGCGCCGCCGTCGGCCCTGGTCCTGCCCTGGCTGACGCGGTAGAGGCGGTCGAACAGGTGCGGTACGTGGTCGGGCGGCACGCCGGGCCCGGTGTCCGACACCTCCAGCACGGCCATGCCGCCGGACCTGCCGACCTTGACGGTGACGGAGGCGTCGGGGGGCGTGTGGCAGAGCGCGTTGCCGACGAGATTGACGGCCACCTGGCGCAGGCGGGCGTCGTCGCCCGTGATCGAAACGGGCGCCAGCAGGCCGTCCAGCCCCGCCAGCTTGACCTGCCGCTCCGGCACGCGTACGCGGGCATCGCGGATCGTGTCGGCGGCCACCTCCAGCAGGTCGACGGGGCGCCGTTCGAGCGGGCGCTCCTCGTCGAGCTGGGCCAGCGTGAGCAGGTCGTTGACCAGCACGCCCATCCTGGCGGCCTCGTCCTCGATCCGGCGCATCGCCTCGTCGGCGTCGCCGCCGCCCCTGCGGTGCAGTTCGGCGAAGCCGCGTACGGAGGTGAGCGGCGTGCGCAGCTCGTGGGAGGCGTCGGCCAGGAAGCGCCGCATGCGGGCCTCGGAGTCGGTCCTGGCGGCGATCTCGGACTGGAGGCGGTCGAGCATGACGTTCATGGCGCCGGCCAGGCGGCCGGGCTCGGTGTGCGGGTCGTGGGCGGGCACCCGGCGGGCGAAGTCGCCGCGCGCGATGTGGCCCACGATGGCCTCCATCCTGGTCAGGGGGCGCAGGCCGAGGCGTACCAGCGCGTCGGCGGCCAGGCCGAGCAGGAACAGCACGAACGCGCTCACCGCGACGGCGATGGCGATGGCGGAGTTCTGGGTCTGCTCGAGTTCGGCGAGCGACTGGGCGAAGACCCAGGTGTTGCCGTTGGGCAGCGGCGCGGCGCGGACCCGCCACGAGGGCCCGGTGGTGCCCGGCACGGTGTAGGTCTCGCCGGTCCTGATGTCGTCGAGCACGGGGGCAGGCTGGGTGTGGTCGCCGGAGGACGTGAACTGCAGCGTGCCGCCGGCGTCGAAGACCATGATCCGCTGGATGGCGGCGAACCGCTTCGTGAGCAGGCTGTTGAGGTCGTTCCCCACGACGGCCTTCTGCACGGGGATCGCCTGGAGGCCCTTGACCGAGGCCACCTTGGAGATCTGCTGGAGCTGCTGGTCCACGCGGTTCAACAGGTTGTCGCGGAGCAGCACGATGCCCACCAGGTTGGAGAGCACCAGGCCGAGCGTGGCGAGCCCGAGCACGGCCATGACCAGCCGGGTACGCAGGGTCCAGGTGGCGGGCCTCACCGCGGGGTCCTCAGCGTGTAGCCGACGCCGCGCACGGTGTGGATGAGCTGCGGCTCCCACTTGTCGATCTTCTTGCGCAGGTAGTAGACGTACGACTCGACGATGCTGGAGTCGCCGTCGAAGTCGTAGCGCCACACGCTGTCGAGGATCTGGGCCTTGCTCACCACCCGGCCGGCGTTGGTCAGGAGATATTCGAGCAGGTTGAACTCGGTGGGCGACAGGTCGACCGGCACGCCGGCCCTGCGCACCTCGTGGGCCTGGGCGTCCAGCTCCAGGTCGGCGTAGCGGAGGATCTCGTCCTCGGGCTTGGCGCGGCTGCGGCGCAGGATGGCGCGGATGCGCAGCACCACCTCCTCCAGGCTGAACGGCTTGGCCACGTAGTCGTCGGCGCCGAGCGTGAGCCCCTGCACGCGGTCCTCCACCCGGTCGCGGGCGGTCAGGAACAGCACGGGGATGCGCTCGCCCAGCCGCCTGGCGACCTCGAACCCGTCGAAGTCCGCCAGCATCACGTCGAGCACCACGATGTCGGGCTTGAACTCCCTGGCGGCCGTCACCGCCTCCGCGCCCGTCTCCACGGTCCGCACCTCGAACGACACCAGTCGCAGCGTCTGCGAGAGCAGGGCGCGGATGTTCGGCTCGTCGTCCACGACGAGTACCCTGGCCGGTCGGTCCATGGCTAAAGGTCTACCCGAGCCACTTCAAAGCGGGCTCAAAGCGCTCACTTCACGAAGAATACCGGCCCGCGCGGCCGGAACGGCAGGGAGGCGCCCTGCGGTACCAGGAACGCGTGCTCCCTGCGGATGTGCAGCACGTCACACGCGCCGTCGGTGATCACCAGGATGGGGCCGTCCGGCGGGAAGTCGTCGGCCTGCTCGAGCAGCCTGACGCCCGGCTGGAGCACCGTGCCGCCGCGGCCGCGCACCCTGACCTTGCCCGCGATCTCCTCGACCGGCAGGTATCCGGCGTCGTAGGCGGCGGCGTCGCAGAAGACCACACGGGCGCGGGGCACGTCGCGGGCCGCCGCGTAGGAGGCGATCGCGCCGAGCGCCTTGCCGAGCAGCGTCACGTCCATGGACCCGGAGGTGTCCAGCACGACCCCGAACGTGGCCTTGCGCACGACCTCCTCGGGCCGCACCCAGCCGGGCCGCGGGATGCCGGGGCTCGACGCCTGCCTGCGCGACGCGCGGGCGTAGGAGCGCCGCTTCTCCTCTGGCTGGAAGTGCTCGTCGAACCAGCGGGCGAGCCGGGCGTCCCAGGGCAGCGGCGGCTGGTCGAGCGCGCGGATCTCCTGCTCGAGCCCGGCGGGCAGCAGGCCGCGGCCGCTGCTCTGGTGGTAGGCCAGGCCGGTGCAGAGCGCGTTGCGGTAGTACTCGTCGAGGTCGACGTATCCGCCGATGCGGCGCGGCGGCTGGTCGAGCACGTCGCCGAGCCCGCGCCCGCGCAGGGTGGCGAGCTTGCGCAGGCGACGCAGGTCGGTGGCGATGCGGTCGTAGACCGCCTCCGCGGACATGCCGCTCAGCGACTGGTCGAACAGCAGCCCTTCCGGCATCTCGCCGACGCCCATCTCGATCAGCCACCCGTTGATCACGTAGTCGCAGGCGATGTTCCACAGGTACGGCTCCCGCATGCCGCACCGCTCGCCGTGACGCAACGCGGCGTGCAGCATCTCGTGAGCCAGCACGAAACGCCATTCGAGCTCGGAGTGCTGGGCGAGCGGGTTGATGTAGATCTCCCCCGCCTCGGCGCTGACCGCGGCGATCGAGATGGCCCAGCCCCTGGCCAGCTCGGCATCCGAGACGATCTTCATGCCCGCGGCCAGCGCGCCGAGCAGCGGGTACGACGACGTGAACCAGCGCAGCGCCAGGTCCCAGGGGCCCTTGACGTGCCCCTCGACCGGGGTGCGGGGCTCGCCGGCCCGGTCGAGAGCGCTGGTGGCCGCCTCGGCGATGCCGATCGCGAACGTGCGCTGGAAGTCGAGGTCCTCGGCCAGCTTCGCCGAGCCGACGCGGAAGTCGGGCTCACCCAGTGGCTTGAACGGGGCCGGGACGCCGAGCCTGCGCCAGCGCTCCGACAGCGCCACCTCGTCCTGTTCGGGCAGCTCGTCGGGCAGCGGCCAGGGGCAGCGCCCGATCTTGAGGGTGCGCAGGAACCGCTCCACGGCCAGGCAGCAGGCCGCGTGGTAGGCGGGGTCCGGGCGGTCGCCGTCGATGTCCTTCGGCGCGCAGGCACGCGGGTCGGCGTGGCCGAAGCCGAGGTGGAGCAGCAGGTGGGCGAAGACCCACGTCCACTCCTCGGCGGGGGCGCGGCGCTTGGGGTGGAAGCGCACGTCGCCGTCGTCGGTGGCGACGGCCCAGGTGTCGCTCCCCAGCTCGTCCTGCTCGGCCTCCAGCAGGTAGCTGTGGAAGACGCGGAAGAGCGGCTGCCGGAGGACGGCGTTCCACCCGTTGTGGACCTCTGCCCGCCACGGATCGACCTTGGCCTTGGCGCGGCTCAAGACCGGGCCGCCATCAGCCGCGGCACGTCCCTGCCGACCTCCACCAGGAACCAGGTGGGCAGGGCGGGCGCACCGTCGGCGTTGTTGGCGATGACCAGCTGGGCGCATTCGAGGGAGATCTCGGCCAGCTCCACCAGCAGTGTCTTGGCCCGGAAGCCCAGATCGCGACCGCGGGCGGAGGATCCGCGCTTGTCCGCGGGCAGCTCCTTGATCAGGCGGGCGCGGAACGCCTCGGCCAGGAAGTAGAGCAGGTCGCGTTCCTCGGGCTTGCGGGGCCAGGGGGCCTCGCCCTTCAGCACGGCCTCCAGGTCGTACGCGTGTCGCACGGTCTTGACGTACGCGCGGAAGGCCGAGGCGTGCGTGGCGGTCAGCGTGCCGAACGCCAGCATGGCGATCGTCTCGTCGGGCACGTCGTCGCCGTATGAGAGCAGCACGTCGGACAGCATGTGCCAGGCCCGCGGCGAGGAGAACGGCTCCTCGGTCTTCGGCGGCGGGCTCCACAGGTGGTCGGGCCGCTGCACCAGGTAGTCGACGATCCACGGGTGGATGCCGCTGGCGGCGGCCCACTTCAGCCAGTCGTCGGCCGAGGCCCGCAGGTGCACGTGAACCAGCCGGTTGATCAGCGCGGACGCCATCGGGCGGGCCAGCGCGTTGTCGGTGGCGCGGTTGCCCGCGCCGATCACCACCGAGCCGGCGGGCAGGTCGTACGTGCCGATCCTGCGGTCGAGGATCAGCGAGTAGAACGCCTTCTGCACCTCGGGCGCGGAGGCGTTGAGCTCGTCGAGGAACAGGCAGTACGGCTCCGCGCGGGCGATCGACTCGGGCGGCGCGAACCGGCTGCGCCCGTCGACCAGCTCGGGCACGCCGATCAGGTCTTCGGGGGCGAGCTGGGTGCCGAGCAGCGTCACGCACTCCAGGCCGAGCGAGTCGGCGAAGTCGCGTACCAGTGAGCTCTTGCCGATGCCGGGGGCGCCCCACAGGAACACGGGCCGGACCACGGCGACGTGCAGCAGCAGCTCGGGGAGCCGCGCCGGGGTGACCGTGACCGTTGCCTGCACGCATTCCAGGGTGGCGAATCACGCGCCGCCCGCGCATCACATTTAATTACGTTGCCCGGGTGACCGGCCGCTGCCTACTGTGACCGGCATGACATGCATGTTCACTTGCCAGGTTTTCATTCGCATCCGCCACGGCCGGGCTCTGGCCCGCTAGCGGACGCGACGATCTGAGCAGAGCCTGATCCGGGCGTCCGCGCGCGTGCCCAGGGCCCTTCGAGACACGTCAATCTCGAGGACCCGAAAGGGCAAGTGCTGTGGCGCAGAATTTCGCGCACGGAAACTATTCACATACTCAACGCAAAGCCAGGAACAGCGGCGGCCGCACGCCCACGGACCGGGCGCGGCGCACGCTCTCGCAGAATTTCCTGGCCGACCGGCATGCCGTCGAGCTGGTGGTGAAGGCCGCCGCCCCCGAAGGGCTCGTGCTGGAGCCGGGCGCGGGCGAGGGTGTCATCACCTTCGCGCTGGCCGAGGCGGGCGCACGGGTCGTCGCCTACGAGATCGACCCGAGACTCGCCGTACGACTGGCCGGCCGCACACGCGACGATCCCAGGATCGACGTGGTCAGGGGCGACTTCACGGTCGCACGGGCGCCGCGGGAGCAGTTCGCGGTCGTGGGCAACATCCCGTACTCGATCACGTCGAAGATCGTGGACTGGTGCCTGCGGGCGCCGGCGCTGACCTCGGCGACGCTGCTCACCCAGCGGGAGTACGCCCGCAAGCGGACGGGCGACTACGGCCGCTGGAGCCTGGTCACGGTCGAGTCGTGGCCGTGGTTCAGCTGGCGGCTCGGCGACACGATCGGCAGGGAGGGCTTCCGCCCCGTCCCGTCCGTCGACTCGGCGATCCTGCGCATCCAGCGCAGGCCGCAGCCGCTCGTGCATGGGCGCCGCTCCTACCAGGAGCTGGTCGAGCTGGGCTTCGGCGGTGTGGGCGGCTCGGTGCGCGCCTCGCTGAAGACGCGCTACCAGGGGGTGGACGCCGCGCTGGAGGCAGCAGGCGTCGCCCGTGACACCGTCGTGGGCCACGTCCACCCCGACCAGTGGATCACCTTGTGGGAGCGCCTATGCCGGTGACTTGACCCTGGCCGGCGCCGAACGGCCGACGATGGGAGCCAGTCCTGGGGCCGCGGTCGCGATGCGGCGGCCCCAGGGCATGGCCAGCAGGAGGACGGGCAGCAGCACGATCGACGCCCGTGACCAGTCCTGGTGCAGGTACCACCAGGTGTTGACGTCGAACTGCGTCATGTAGAGGTAGCCGTATCCGGCCCAGATCGACACCCCCACGATGGCCGGCCAGGCGAACCTGGTGGGCCTGGCGACCAGGAACGGCATGAACCACAGCAGGTATTGAGCGCCCAGCCGCGGCGTGACCACCATGAAGATCAGCAGGATGGCGATGGTCATGTCGATCGGGTCGGCTCTCCGCCAGACGAAGATCGCCGCGATGACGCACGCGTAGATGAGGTTCGTGCCGAGTGAGGCCAGCGCCGGTATCAGCGCCCAGTCGCCGCCGGTGAACCACGGCGTCCAGCCCCACTCTCCGATGATCGGCCGGATGTCCCGGATCGTGTTGATGACCGCGGGGATCTGGTCGAGGGCGGTGCCCGCGAAGATCGGCAGCGTGACCAGGAAGAACAGCGGCAGGAGCCCGGTGGTGAACAGGGCCGCGACGCGGGAGCGCAGGTTGGGCAGGAGCAGCAGCATGCCGGGGATCAGCCAGATCGGCCAGCTCTTGGCGCACAGCGCGAGGCCCATCAGGACTCCGGCCAGCGCGCCCCGCTTGAGATCGGACTTGTCGTCGGGCCCCGGCAGCAGGGCGCGGTGCAGCATGCCGCCCCGGCCGATCACGCGCGGGATCGAGGAGCGCACGCCGTATGCGGCCACGCCGGCGCGTACTTTGGCGACGACGTCCGTCGCGACGCCGGGACGCTCCAGCGGGCCGGAGCCGCGGGCGACCACGAACGCGGCCACGCCGAACACGAGCGCGACCGGCTCCACCTGGCCGTGGATGCAGGCGATCATCACGGCGAGCGGGTTGAGCGCGTACTGCAGGGCGCGCAGCGACCCCTTGGGGCCGCCCGCCAGCTTGGCCACCAGCGGGATGAGCACGATGTCGGCGACCACGGTGACCAGGCGCCCGGCGAACTCCCACGGGATGCCGAGCCAGAGCAGGATGCCGTACACGTACGGGATGGTCGGCAGGAAGTGCCAGCCGCCCTCGCTGGCCAGCACCGGGTCCTGGCCGCGCAGCACGGCCTCGCCCGCGGGCTTGAAGCTCTCCATGAAGTCGACGGGCTGCCACGAGTCGATCGCCGACGTGTACATGATCAGCAGGCGCACGGCCACGCCCACGAGTACGGCGACAATGAGTGGCGGCCGCCAATCGCGCCATTGGGCGATGAGAGCGAGCACGACACCGGCGACGAGGACTATCCCCGTGAGAACTGCGTAATCCATGGCGGCCTCTAGCCTGCCGCAACATCGGCGGTGCTTGCCACCAGCGGTTCCAATTCTTATCCCCGACATGCCGATACGTATGGCGATAGAGCATCACTGTCTGTGTTGAACTTTTTCCATGGGGGGATCGCAGGTCAACCAGGCACTGGTCAGGCTCTATTTCGAGGTGAGGGATGGTACGCGCGACCCGGTCGCCACCTGGGCGAAACTCACAGCGAATTCACAGCAATATCGGGCGGGCAGAGGCGAGCGACGGGTGCCGCTCGACGACGCCACGGCGGCCGAGCTGACGGCCGCGGCGATGGTGCACACCGCCGCCCAGCACGGGGCCGATCGGGTGGCGGCGCTGTCCACCTCGCCGCTGGCGCGGCTGGTCGGCGGGCTCGGCGGCGCGGTGCTGACGGAGCATCCGTGCGCGCCGGATCAGGTGCTGGGGCCGCGGTTCGCGGGCCCGGGCGCCGACGACTGGGCGCGTGCGGCGTACGTGCTGCAGTGGGGGGAGAACAACCGGCTGGTACGCACGCCGGACACGCCGTGGGTGATCGCCGGGCGGTACAAGGGGCAGAAGGTGGTCGCGGTGGGCACGCATCCCACACGGCTGTCTGACGAGACGCTGGTCGTGCGCCCCGGCACCGACGGGGCGCTCGCGATGGCCATGGGGCACGTGCTGCTCAAGGAGTTCTATCTGGACAGGACGCCGTTCGCCGAGCACGCCATGGAACACACCGACCTGCCGTTCCTGGTGCGGCTGCGGGCGCGCGAGGACGCGTACGTGCCGGGCGGGCTACTGGGGCGCGGGTGCGACCGGCTGAGCGTGTACGGCGGCGAGGCGGTGGAGGTGCTGCTGCCGCGCTTCGACGACGGGCCCGGTGTGCTGCGCCGCGGCGTGCCGGTGCTGCGGGAGGGCGACGAGCTGGTGACGACCGTGTTCGACCTGCTGCTCGCCGTCTACGGCGTGTCGCGCCCTGGGCTGCCCGGCGTGTGGCCGTCCGGATACGCGGACCGGGGCGAGCCGTACACGCCCGCCTGGCAGGAGGCGTGCACCGGGGTGGCCGCGTCGCGGACGCTGAAGATCGCGCGTGAGCTGGGCGTGACGGCCGAGAAGACCGGAGGGCGGTGCCTGCTCGTGCCGGGGCGGCTCGACACGCCGCACGCCGACACCGCCTACCGGGCGATGCTGTCGCTGCTGGTGCTCACCGGGTGCGGCAGCGGGTGGGCGCAGGCGGGCGGGGCGGGAATCCCGCTGGTGCCGTACCTGTGCCTGCACGCGTGCGGCGAGGACCTGGCGGACGTGGGCGCGCTCAGCTGGGCGCTGGCCGAGGGGCTGTTCGCGCGCAGGACGGCGCGCTCGGTGCTGCTGGAGGCGGTGCGCGACGGCTGGCCGATGGCGCCGCCGCCGCGCGTGCTGGCCCTGCCGCGGCCGATCTACCCGCTGCCGCCCGACGTGGACCTGCTCATCGGGCCCGACGACCACTGCGACCTGTCAACGCCCGACGTGGAGCTGGTGGCCGACTCGGTCGAGAAGCTGACCGGGCGTACGCCCTCCGCCGAGACCCCGAGCGGGCACAGCGGAGGGCGGATGCGGCTGCTGGTGGACCACGCCTGGATGCACGAGTACGGCGAGGCGCTGCCCACCTACCGGCCGCCGGGCCTCGGCATCCCGCTCAAACCCACTCAACTCGTCATGTGAGCCCGTTCAGGTACGCCCGGTGGCTCCGGGAGAACTCGAACCCGTTGTACTTGTCCCAGTTGATCGACCAGGTCATGAGGCCGCGCAGGTTCGGGTAGACGCCGCGCGGCCGGTAGGTGCCGCAGTTGGCGCCCTTGGCCAGGCAGTCGAACGCCTTCTGCACCTCCGCCACGGTCGTGAACCCGTTGCCCGCGTTCGGGGAGGCGGGCAACCCGATGGCCACCTGGTCCTGGCGCAGCGGCGGGAACATGTTGCCCGCGTTGCCCATGATCGGGAAGCCGGTCAGCCGTCCCGCATGGCGTGGATGACGGGCAGGTAGGAGGCGCTCCTGCTGTCGGCCGTGCCGTTCGGGCCGGGGCCGTAGAACTGGTAGCCGAGCTGGACGAAGAACGTCTCCGGGGCCATGGTCAGCGCGAACTTGGCGCCGTACCGGCTCTTGAGCGTTTTCAGCGCCGAGATCAGGTTGACGATGACCGGGGTGGTGGGGTTGGCGAGGTTCGTGTCGCCGGGGTTGAGGTAGAGCGAGTGGCCCTCGAAGTCGATGTCCAGGCCGTCGAGGCCGTACCTGTCGATGATCGCTGACACCGACTCCACGAACTTGTCCCGCGCCGCCGCGGTCGTGAGCTGCACCTGGCCGTTCTGGCAGCCGATCGAGATCAGCACCTTCTTGCCCTGGGCCTGCTTGGCCCTGATGGCGGCGACGAAGTCGGCCTCGGGCTCGACGTTCGGGCATTCGGCAACCGGGCACTGGCGGAACCTGATGTCGCCCGAGGTGACCGAGGTGGGCTCGCCGAAGGCGAGGTTCGCCTTCCCGTTCGATCACTCGATCCATACCCACAGTGGCCGAGGGAGTGCAAGAAGTTACAGCCAAAGGCACGCTCGCGCCCCGGCGCCGCCGTGCACGGGTGACGACACGGCCTGCGCGCCCGAGGTCGCGCTGCACGTCCAGCCGCTCAGACCGGACTCGAAACCGGGGTTGGCCAGGAGGTTCGCGGCCGCCCCAGCAGCGGACGGGGTGGTGGCGTGGAGCGCGACGAGTGCCAGGGCGAGTGCGATCGGTCCTCGGAGTTTCATGGATGCCTCCATGCGGCCCGCCCCCGGCGCGGGGACGGGCCGCTCAGCGGGTCAGAAGCCGGCGGTGGTCCTGGTGAACTCCCAGTCGGCCTGGGAGATGCCGCTGCAGTTGGAGACCACGCCGCCGCCCGGGCAGGGGCGGTCACGGTTGACGGCCCAGTAGGCGAGCCTGGTCAGGCCGTGCGACTTGGCCCAGTCGCGGATCTGCGTCCAGGTGGACGGGGACGTCAGCTCCTGCTGGTCGGACAGGCCGTTCATGCCCGAGATGCCCATGTGCGCGTACGCCTGGGCGTCGGTCCACCCGAAGGCGCTCTTCAACGCGTTCTTCAGGCCCTCGGAGGCGTTGACCGTGTCCTGGTACATGTTCGTGCCGCCGAAGTCGAACGGCATGATCGTGTAGTTGTCGATCGGCACGCCGAGCGCCTTGGACTGGTTGATGAGCCGCACGCCGGGTGCGGTGGGGCCGGTCTTGGAGGTCCCGAAGGTGACGACGACCTTGACGTTCGGGTTGTTCTGCTTGACGATCTTGAGGCCGTTCAGGATGCGGTCCTGGACGGTGTAGTTCTCGAACTCGTCGGTGTTCTCGATGTCGAAGTCCACGACGGCGGGACCGACGGCGTTGATGACCTGCTGCACCGCGCCCGCGAACGCCTGCGGCGTGGAGCAGTTGGGGCCGAGCTTGTTGCCCGACCAGCCGCCGAAGGAGACCTGGACGCTGCCGCCCTTCGACTTGACCGTGTTGATGGCCTGCTGGTCGGCGCCGCCGGTCAGCGGCCGGTTGCCGTCCCAGGCCGGCGTGCAGCCGCCGCTGGACAGGATGAACGCCATCGTGAACGACTTGACGCCGGTCGCGTCCATGACGGTGCCCGGGTTGGGCGGGTTGCCCCAGCCCATGTAGAGGTAGGGGGCGCCGGGCATCTTGGTCCCGCCGCCGCCGGTGCAGCCGGTGGTGGTGGCGGTGGCGTCGCGGCCGGCCGACTCACCCGCCGAGTTGTACGCCTTCACCGTGTAGGTGTGCGTCGTGCACGTGCCGAGCCCGGAGACGGTCGCGCTGGTGCCGGTGACCTGGGCTCGCTGGGTGGAGCCCTCGTACACGCGGTAGCCGGTCACGGTGCCGGACGAGGCGCCCCAGCTCAGCGAGATGCTGGAGCTGGTCACGGACGTGTTGACCGTGCCGGGCTGGCCGGGCGCGCCGGGGTTGCCGCCGCCCGAGCCGGGCTTCCAGAGCGCCGGCACGTTCGGCGGCTCCCAGCCGGGCTGCGAGGTGTGGGCCTGGATGCACACGTAGTCGACGCCGTTGTAGGTGACGACCGCGCCGATGGCGTACGACGTCCACGGGGCCCAGGCGGCGGCCATCTGCTGCACGGCGCCGTAGGCGGCGGGCGCGGCGGCCGTGAATCCGGCGCCGGTCAGCGCGAGGGCGATCCCGGCGAGTAATGCGAGGAGTTTGCTGCGAAATTTCATGGCATTCCCTGGAGGTGGGGCTTGACGGTCTTGGAGAACGACCAGTTGTTGCTCGCGTCCCAGTTGATGGACCAGGTCATCGCGCCCCTGATGTCCGGGTAGGCGCGCGGTGGCACGAAGGTCCCGCAACTGGTGCGCTTGGCCAGGCAGTCGAGCGCCTGGTTGACGAGGGAGGGCGAGACGACGCCGCCGCCCGCGGCGCCAGGCCCGGCCGGCAGGCCCAGCGACACCTGGTCGGGGCGCAGGCCGTTCTCGAGCTGGATGCAGGCGAGAGCGGTCATGAAGTTCACCGAGCCCTGCGCGTACGCCTGGGCCTGGTCACAGCCGAGCATGGAGCCGGAGTTGTAGTACTGCGTGTGGACGACCGTGAGGATGTCCTTGATGTTCAGGGCGAGCTTGAAGTACTCCATCCCGGTCGACTGCATGTCGATGGTCTGGGGGGCCATCGTGATGATCAGCCCGGAGCCGGCCTTCGCGCGCAGCGACCTGAGCGCCTGGGCCATGTAGGTGGCGTTGAGGCCGTTCTCCAGGTCGATGTCCACGCCGTCGAAGCCGTAGGACTGCATCAGCGCGTACACCGAGTCGGCGAACCTCGTCGCGGCGGCCGCGTCGGCGACCTGCACCC
>NZ_JBFAMX010000254.1:0-14313 GCF_040659615.1 Nonomuraea sp. NPDC049784 | reverse complement strand
GGCGCCGCGATCACGCCCTCCAGGGCCTGCGCGCTGGCCTGGTCCTTGAGTATGGCGGCGTCGCATTTTTCGCCAATGCGGGGCAGAGTTTGCCGAGACCGTAATGGATGATCATCGCCGACAGTGCGGCCACCGGCACTGTCACGCCGAAGCTCGTCCCGAGGACGTCGATCAGGGCGCCCAAGAGCGCGTTCCTGTCCTTGCTGATGTCCCTTTCGTCGGTGGGGTTGGGTTAGGTCGGCTGGTCGGAGACTTGCCGCTCGGGCTATGGGCGCGGCTGGGCGAACAATCCGGGCTCAGTCTCGACGAGGATGCCGCGGCTGGCCAGGCATTTGAGCTTGGCGCGGACGTTCTGGATGGCGTTCTCCGTTAGCGGCCGGTCCATCGCCAGGGCCAGATCACGGGCGCGCGGGGGATCACCGACCTTGCCGAAGACCGTGAATCTGCTGGTAGGCGGGGTGATCGGGGACAACCGGCGGCGACGCGGACGGCTCGGCCGGGGCGGGGTCCTCCTCAGCGAGGAAGATGAGGGTCTTGCGGCTGATCCGCAGGTGCTCGACCTGCCCACTGAGTTCACGCAGACGCGTGGCTAGAATGTCCGCCTGGGTCTGCTTGCGGTCGGTCAAGAGACAAGGCCCAGGGTTTCGGGCATCTCCCAGGCTGTCTGCTGACGGTCTGGGTCGCTCTCCTCGTTTGCACATTGGATGATCAAGTCCACGAAGGTCCGCCGATCCTGGCCCGATGACGATCTCCGGCGCCCTCGCACGGATGTTGACAAGGCCCTCACGGCCTCGGCAACGAAAAGGTGGCCGTCCGTGGAGTACCGCGCATGGCGATGTAGAGGCTTCCACAGGTCACACGACGCGAGTCATAGGCGACGCCGGCGCAGATGATGGCCTGGCCCGGATCGCCATGAAGAATCTGAGACTCGTATCTAACCAGCAGGTCACGCAGATTCATGCTGTTTCCGTCTCCCTTTTCCAGACCAGCTTCCCGTGACGAAAAGAGCAGGCGTGGGAGATGCGCCATCGGCGTGGCACGCCAGCCGAGATAGCTGCTCCACCTCCGCATGCGTCCGTCGGCGTGCAGCGCGACATGTGCCTGGCGCATGAGCCTCAGCGCGCGCCGGGGACGGCTTCCCCGAACGCCCCCCCGGCTGCTCCCAATCCCCTCAGGTCAGGCGCCGACGACCCGGCGAGGTGGGCAAGGTACCCCGCCGAATCGGACTCCTGGTGGTGCGCCCTGGAGGGCGCAGAAGTCATCATGTACGTCCCGATCAGGGACGTGTGGGATGGTGGCGCGTTCACGACAGACACTTGTCCGCTCTTGACCGACGATCCGGTGCTCTGCTTCGCCGCGCTGGTAACCCAGTCGGGCGCGGTCTCTCTTCGAGATAGAGATCCGCAGCGACGGCGACGTTTCGCACCTACCGTTGATCATTTTGAACGGAGCGGCACGGCGCGGCGGCCGCGAGTGTGCTGGGCTCGATCGCGGCCGCGGTCGACGACGGCAGGAGACTGCGCTACTCCTCGAGGAGCAGTTCGTCAAATGCGGGACGTACCGCGCGCTGACGGTTCTCGAAATCGGCGACGAGCCTGCTGGCGAGCGTAAACGGGGCTTACAGCCTGAATCAGCCAGGCGCGCTCGGCAGCGACCGCCCGGTCGTCTCTGGCCGCCTCCTCGTCGTGGGTGGTCTGGTCGGCTGGCGCCGCGGCGGGCGCTCCTGCGGTCCTGGTATCGGCCGCGTCAGCCGGCGACGCAGCTCCGCGATCTGCTGCTTCGCCTGCGCATCATCGGCCCCTTGCCGACGTGCGGGATTCTGCCGGATGAACGCGTCAGGTGCCATGGTGGGGATAGCGGCGGCCTGTACAGCCTGGGCGCAGATGTCGGGCAACGACAAGTGCAGCTGATCCTCTGCGAAGCGGATTCTGCCCGCGATGGCCTCGACGCCGCCCCAGTCCGGGCGCATGGCATCCAAAAGGCTCACCAGCGCCTCGCGGACTCGGGGTCGCAGTTCCTCGTCGGGGTGTGAGGAGGACGTCACGAGGCATCCCTACCATCACGCCGTCATCGCTGCACGTACCGACACGATCCCACTGCGCACGCTCAACGCCCGCAAGTTTCTGCCTGTCCTACAGCGACCCCGGGCCTCGCGCGGGAAATCGAGCCAATAACCGTTGAGAACGGTCATGGAGGTGCGTCGCCACGGTCATGGTCGAGCATGGCCTGCGCGTCGGCGATGCGGACGTCGCAGGCCTGCGCGGTGTCGGTCCACGAGGATCCGTCTGCGCGCAGGGCCTGCACCGCGTGGCGCAACGCCGTGTGGTACCGCAGGCGCGCCTCGGCGAGCGCGTCGAGTTCGGCGGACTGCGGGCGCACCTGCACGGACGCTGAAGTCCGTGAAGGCCCGGGTGGACCGGCATGCGAGGACCGGCGCCCGGAGGGCAGCAGCCGCGGGTCCGGGCTCTTCACTGTCTGGCGTCTTCCCAGGGGTGGATGAAGCGTGTGAGGTGAAGTGGTGGACAACAGGTACGTGCAGGTGGCACTACGTGCCGCGACGTCGATCGCGCTTTTCGGTTTGCTGCTCGTCCTGGCCGCGAAGGTCTCGGTCTTCCTAACGGTCGTCGTCGCGGTCTTGGGGGTGGTTTTCGTGGTGGCCAGCGTGATGATGGATCGGACGAACACCATGCTGAAGCGCGCCGATTTCCAGGAGCTGTCGAGGCTGGCACAGGCGTTGCCGACGGACGAGGTGGTTGCGGCGCCCGGGGTGTGGCTACGCGTGGAGCGCCGCGGCAAGGACATGGTGGTCGTGCGGGTGTCGGAGGTAGACATCGAAGATGCCCGCCGGGACCTGGCCGAAGGACAGCAGCAGAGCACGGTGTCGTGCGAGGGGTTCACCTTGAAGTGGCCGGGGTTCGTCACGCGTGGGCACAGGTACATGTCGGCGGTGTTGGAGGACGGCCAGGTGCGCGTGCTGCCGGCGCCCCGCTCATCGCTGCCAGATCGGGTGCGGAGTTGGTGGCTGGTCGGCAGGCTTGGGACAGCGTTGACGTCGCCGGCCGAGCTGGAGCAATTAGCCGAGCAGTTGCGGCAGGCCGCGTCGCGAGCCTGAAGGGTGCACGAAGTCGACCCCACGACGATCACACACCGCAACAGCAGTACGGAAACCCCCTGTGCCAGCTCCTCCTGCTCGGTGTCACGGGCAGGAGGTGCTGGCAGCGGCCGACGCCGATTCAAGCCATCGGCCACCTCGGCGTACGCGGATCCCCGCGTTCGCGACCGTGATGCCGGGCCGACAAGGTAACTCTGAACCTAACCGGGGCTCAGGACTGGCACAGCGAAGTATTCGACTATGTCGCGTTGATCGAGTGCTTGGCCTCGGCGTCAGGAGTCCAAACTCCAGTCGGTCTTCGCCCGCTCCAACACCTCCTCCAACGAGTCGACTTCGGCCAGGACGTCGATGGCGGTCTCGCAGGCGCGAGAGACCCACGCGGCGCCAGCTCCGGTCCCGGTGTCGGCGCGGGAGGCTGTGGGGGTGACCGCTTGCGACAGCAGGCGCAGAGTGGCCTCGCTCGGGTTTCCGAATGCGATGAGGACCATCTCGGCCAAGGTGCGGGGAGCGCCTTCGGGCCACATTTTGGCGGTGTCGCCGACCCATCCGCGGATCGACATGACGGTGGGGAGGTCGCCGCAGTCGTCGGCCGCGCTGTCCCACAGAGGCTCACGAGGGTCGGATGGGAGCAGCAGCATGAGCCGGACAAGTCGTTCCGCGGCGGGGAGCATCTTCTGCACGCGTGTCCCTCCAGAGAGGCGAGATGTAGGTCTCCAAGGGAACACGAGTGACATGGGCCTGTCGCGGCCCCCGAGCCAATTGGTCGGTCGACAGTCAGATCTTCCGAGTATTGAACGCAGACCCATTGGGGGCGGAGTGCGCGTTGAGCGCCTCATCGATCATTGGCGCGCCTGCCCGGTCAGGGCGTCCAGGGGATCTGGCGTAACGGTCTGAGACATCGATCGGTGCTCCTCGAGCATGACGGAGGTGCCGCACGTCAAAAGCGCATGCGGCGTCCAGCGCGTTTCTATCCTCAGCCCGAGGGCTGCCACTTCTTGCCCACCATGGCGGGCCGGCCGACACGGGTCAGCCGACGATGCAACCGTGCAAGATGACCCTAGCCGAGGCCACCGACGCGACGAAGTGCCTCAGCGCCCGGGCGACCTGCCGTTCGCGGCAGGCTCCTCGTCGGCTCTCGGAGCCGTACTTCGCGCGCCGGACTCGTTCAAGCTCGAGCCTGGTGTTCCGCGCAGGGTCACGCTCATCGGCGGGCACCCTCGGTCGCGGAGCGGGACGGGTGGCGGCTGCGACTCTATCGCGGGGGTCCCACAGTTTCGGTGTAGGCGACCGTCGCGCTGGTGAGCAGCCCGGCTCGGGCGCATGCGGTGGCGTGCTCGTCCAGGCGGTCCGAGTCGTCCAGGTGCAGGCCGCACCCCACGAGCATGACCACCTTGCCGTATCTGCGGCAGTGCTCGCGCCAGTCTGGCGGGGTGAGCAGGTGCACGTTCCGCACGAACGATCCTTCGATCGGATCGTGGGGGGATCGCACGGTCAGCATGGAGGAGGCGCCGAGCTCGACTTCCCAGGAATAGATCGGCGGCGCGGTTGGCCGCTGGGGGTTGATGACGAGCTCGAAGCCGTCCGCGAGGGTGGAGGCGATGATCACGTTGATCTGGTCGGTAGGTGTGCAAGAGACAGTGATGGAATCGGGGTGGTCGACCCATAGGAACGGGAGCTTGCCGATGATGTAGCCCATCAGGGTGGCCCGTGCCAGACCAGGCGAGGGGCGTCGTGGTCGGTCATGTGCTCATGGTGGCAGTCTTCCCGGTGTCGCCCACTCCGCTGATGTCGAGTACGGCAGAGTCGCAATACGACCGGAAAAGGACGAGCGGACTCATTACCACCTCGACATCGGGTACGCCTTCGTGACGGCACGGGCGGATGTGGAGCGCATCGAGGAGCCGCAGGTGCTGGGCGCTTCGTGGTAGCCGCTCGCCGTGGCCGAGCGCCTTGCCAGACCCCACGTAGTGCGGGCGGTCAGCGCGCGGGCCAGATCGCTTGACCGGACCGTGCGGCACCGCGGCTGGCGCCGGATCGAGCAGGGAGACAGGGTCGGCCAGCATGTCTTGCCTCGCACCTGACGTCGATGTAGACGATCTGGCGTTCGTGCGAACGGAGGAATGCTGTGAAGGCGGTCACCTCTTCACGTCGGCGCCCAGGCCTTGCGCCCTTCGCGGGTGAGGCCGTTGGGCAGCTGTTTCGCCACAACGAGCCGTCTGGCGAACGAGCACGAGGACTTGTACGACCTCGGGAACATGGTGCCGGCCGACAGGAGCGGGCAGCCGAAAACCAGGCCGCCGACCCGGCATCGGCCGTTACGTTGGGCGCATGCAGAGCGCAGCAGAGCCTCTAGGAGCCGCGTTGATCAGTGCCGTGTTTCACGACGGCCGGCCTCGCACCATCTCCGAAGTGATGCTGGCCGTTTATCCGGCCAGGTGTGTGGACCCTCAGCTTCTTGAAGTGATCGACGCGCACGTTACTGCTGCGGTACACGCCATGATCGCTACAGGACGTCTCGAAGAAGTGGTCGTTGACGAGCCCGACGGCAGTGGTGGCGACGTGTGGTACAACCTGCCGTCGACCAGCAAGGCATGTCCCTGCTAGCCCGCGACAAAGGGAGCCGACCGTGTCCTTCACCCCTGCGGATCTGAACCTCACCGACCCCACCAAGGGGTATGCGCACTTCGTCCTCTACGCCGAGGCCCAGATCGGTGCTGTCGGGGCGGCATGGAACGGCACCGCATCGATCGAAAGGCATTCCCGCTACGTGCGGGAGTGGCGGGACCGTCTGGTGCCATGCGAGCCCAATCCTCTGCACACCACCTTGGTGCACCACCGCGACATCCCCCGGCTGTTCGACCCATGCGTGGATGATGACAAGGACAGTCCCGCGGCCGTGTCGGGTTCCGGCTGCGTCTGCCGCAAGACCTGGTACGACCCCGAGTTTGGCCTGCCTGTCGTCGGTGAGCACTATCGAACCGATGGGGCGCAGATCGATGAATGGACCTACACCACCTACGCTCCCTTGGACCTTCGTCCTCGTGATGTGTTCGCCAGCCTGATCATCGATCGCGTCAGCGGCCTGTTCTGGATCCGCACCACGACGGGGATGCTCTCGCTTCTACCCGAGCGTGTCAGTCGCGGCTACGAGGTCGGATACAAAGGGGGAGGACCTACTGCCTTCGCCGAGTACCTGCACAAGCTGCTCGCCTCGGGCGGTAGGGACACCGCCGCCGGCGATCTGCCAAAGGGGCAGAACGCCGACCCCCAGATTCTGGCCTGGGTGAGCAGCCAGGACGCTGCACGGACTCAGGAACTGACCTTGGACCAGTTGAAAGCCATCCAACGCAGGTAGCTCCGCTCCCGCTCGAAGAGTCGCCGCGCAGCGAGACCGGAGTGCGGACGATGCGCGTCGAGGACGTCCTCACGGCCAGAGACTGTCGAACATCACCCGCGGGGCCGCGATGCCGCTGACCGCCGCTTCCCGGGAGCCGCCGCCATGCAGGCGGCTTCCGCCCCTGCCGCTGTCCGGCTGCCTGCGCGAGGCGCACCTGCCAGGTGATCACCGGTCCACCCGAGCCCACGATCGACCAGTAGTCCACCGGGCGGGTACGTCATGGAGAAGCGGACCGAGATCTTCAAGCGCATAGACCGGCAGGAGAACGTCAGCTCGGCCCCTGCCCTGAGCGGGCGCTTGATCGGCATGTCGTGGAGTTCCTGGTAGATGAACTGACCGAGGCCGCCGATGTTGAACACGCCGCCGCCCTGGGCATCCGGATCATCCTCCTGCCAGGGGCCGGGCTTAGACGAAGCGAGAGCATGCTCGCGAGGTTCTGCTCGGGGACCTGAGCTGATGAAGCGTGGTCCTCGTACCGGCTGCCGTGCCGGGGATGCCCTACAGTTTCGGGGCATGGTACGCAACTGCCTGGCCCGCCTCGGTCAAGGCTGCGCCGTCGAGGCGCTGGCCGCGATCGCCCTGGGCGGCGACGGAGACGGTAGCCGGTGCCGGCGCGTTCGCTGCCGCGATCGACGTCGGTGGCGGCCGGTTCGGCTGCCATACGGGGAGGGTCTCGTCTTGGTTGCCGACCCTGAGGACGATCCCGGCCAGGTGCTCGGGATGCTCTACGTCTGCTCCCCGATCCGGCTCATCGACGACTGCGCCGATCTGGGCACGCAGGTTCAGCAGCGGGTCACGGAAGCGGTCGCCGAGGTCGAACCGCTCGCGGTCGCGGAGCAGGCCCGTTGACCCTCGGCGATGGCCTCGACCAGCTCGGTGCGCACCTCCAGCCGATGGCACAGGTAGTCGTGGGAACGGGCGCGAGGTGGTTGCCGGCGGTGTCGAAGATGTGGTAGACGGCGTACCAGCGTTTGTGGGTCAGCCCATCGTGGGTGTGGATGTAGCCCTCGCGGAAGGCGGCAACGATGGAGCCCAGGACCTGCCTGCCGTCCCAGTGGCCGATCCTGTCCGTGTGGTAGTTGGGTTCGTATCCGATGGGGATGACGTCGGGGACTGCCGCGCACGGCTGATCGCCATGGCTCGCTACCGGCTCCTACGCGGTGGTGGATCCGAGCACGTAGCCCCCTCGATCCTCCCGGGCGCGCTTGAGACGGTTTCCCGGCATCTACAGGTCCTCGACTCGCTGGCCTTCGCCGACGCCGGTGTTGGTGACGCCGGGGACGGCCGAGCGCTCGGAGGTGAGCACGATCGTGTTGCGCGTGGTCACGAGCTCGGCAGGGATGTCATTGTCGGCCACGATCAGCTGGATCCGGTCCTTGTATGCCTCGGCGAGGGTGGCCAGGCGGGTGTAGATGCGGCGGCCGAGCTCGCGGTCCCGGTCGACAGTGCCGATCGCTTTACGCGGGGAGTCGATGATCAGCAGGCTCGGCAGCAGGACGTCGGGATGGTCCAGCGCGGTGGTGAGCAGGGTTAGGTGGTAAGCGATGTTGAGCGCGGTGCTGGCGCCGCCTCCGCTGGCCTGTAGGTCTTCGAACGCGGTGTCTCCCACCAGCGGCAGGAAGGTGTCCGGATCGATGCGGGCGGTGCCGTCGGTGGGGATGCCGATCAGATTGACCTCGTCGCCGAACGCCGCGCTGATGTCATCGAGCTGGGCGCCGCGGACGCCGTGACCCAGCCCTCGGTGGTGTCGAGGGAGAATCTGCGCGGTCTGCAGGAGCTTCGGCTCAATGTCGTCCCAGTGTCGCGCCAGAGGAGCTTGGATAGCTGGGCGAGCCTGGCGTAAAGGTCGGCCTACTGGCGTCCACGACAGGTCTTCGTGCGCTCGTGCCCTGACCCCGTACGCTGATACCAGCGTGACATCTCGCCCCGGCCAGGCCCGGCGATGATGCGAGCGTGGAGTGGCGCGCCGATCTGGGCACGACTGTGTCCGGTTCTCCTCGATGGCTGACTCGACCCGAGGTTGGATCTTCCTCAGATACCTCGAAGCGTCGAGATCAGCCGCGAGGTGCTCCTTCCTGTCCGGCACGTACCCAGGGACGCGGGCCTTGTTCGGTAGGTCGCAATCCTCTGCGGGGGCGAAGACCTGAAGCTGGTCAGCGGCCGTGCCCGCATCCAGCAGCGTGTTCGGCAGGCCACCCCCAGGAAGCGCAGGAATCATACGGCCGCTCCCGACACGATCTTCTCCCACAGAGAGTTGATCTCTTCGATGCCGCCCGGGCAAGTCTCGGAGATGACCAGGTGGTGCGGGTTGGTGCGGTCGGTGCGCCGGATCCAGTAGACGCCGGCGCAGGTGGTCTTCTCGTAGATGATGAGCCTGCATTCGCAGGTCCAGTCGAGGACTCGGGGGTCGCGAGCGAACCGGGCAGGCTCGGCGTTCTGCCAGGTCACCTGCTCGGCGTCTGGGGAGAGCGGCTCATGGGGTGGACAGTGCCCGAGGCAAGGCCTCGCGTGCGTCGTCATCGGTCAGGTCCATATCGGCCATAGATGCTGAATAGGCGCCTTATGCGGGTTGCCTTTCCCCTACGGCTCCAGGACGGCTGGAGCCAGCGACGCGGTCGAGCGCGGCAGGCAGAGCCGGCTGGCCTCGCTGTGGCACCAGCCCAAGCCCGCGGGAGCCGCTGCCGCGGGAGGTGCGTGAGCGCGGCCTGCCGCTCGCCGACGATGACCTGCTCCAGGAGTTTCGCAACCAGCCGATCCCGGCAGGCGTGCGTGAAGATCAGATAGCCGCCAGCGGGCAGCGTCTGGTCATAGCGGCGCACGCTGTTCCACGGCAGGTCAGGCCGAGACACGAGCACCTCCCTCATACCCCCACCGGGAGAGTGGTTCCCCGAGGCATGAAGCCCGTGGGCAAGGTGATGGCGTCGGTGGGATCGCCCAGAACGCGGAACATCACGCGCGCCGACTGGCCGGTGAACGAGTTACGGCCGTGGAGCATGCGCCTGTTGTCCAGCAGGTAGCCTTCGCCGGTCTTGAGCGGGAGTATGCGTTGATGGCGGCGGATGGCGTCGATCAGCTTGGGCAGCACCGCTTGCACCGGTTCGGTGAAGTACGCGAGATCGTCCAAGCGAAGGCGCAAAGACACACAGCCATCCGCGGTGGTGGTGAACACCGATCCCCATCTACCGGGAGCGAATCGGACACTGCGCGGCTGGCGTAGCCTGTCGATCACTACGGGATCTTCAGCGAGGAGGTCGGCGTACACGGCAGCGCCGTCGACAATCACCGACTCCCCACCGCGCGCGGCGGGTGCGCCGCAGACGAGCAGGAGCATCCTCGGCGGTATCGCCAGAGCCGAGGATTCCGTGTGGGGGCTGAGCCCGCCGGTGCCGAACCCGGCGAAGCCGGGCCTTTCCGCATGCGCACCGCGGTCACTGATGACCGTCACACCGTCGGACTCGGCGTCGCGATGCTGCCAGGGCGTCACCATCCGGCGTGCGAGGTCAATGACATGTGCTCGCCCGTGGACGCCTTCGAGCAGGACCAGACCGTCACGTTTGAGAAGGGCGCTGACGGTTGCTGGATCAGCTTTTGTGGACAGGCTCTCAGATCGGCTCGTCATCGAATCTCCTTGAGCGTGGAGACGCAGCGCAGAGTTCGATTTCCTGTCCGAGGTGTCGTCGGTGCCGTTGCAGCAGGCGCTGTGACATCTGCAAGCGGCGTTCGCGAACTTCTTCGCCAAGCGGGCTAAGTACCCGACCTTCAAGAGTGAGAAGAAGTCGCGGGCGTCGGCGGAGTACACCCGCTCGGCGTTCCGCTGGCGGGACGGCCGGTTGACGTTGGCGAAGATGGACGCGCCGCTGGCGATCGTGTGGTCGCGTCCCCTTCCGGAGGGTGCGCAGCCGTCCACGGTCACGGTGTCCACAGATGCCGCCGGGCGCTGGTTCGTTTCCCTTCTGGTGGAGGAGAGGATCCATCCATTGCCTCCGGCCGGGCAGAGCGTGGGCCTGGATGCGGGGATCACCGCCCTGGCGGCGCTGTCCACCGGGGAGAAGATCTCCAACCCACGCCACGAGCGCCGGGACCGGCGCAAACTGGCCAAGGCTCAGCGGGCGCTGGCCCGGAAGGAGAAAGGGTCGAACAACCGGGCCAAAGCCCGGCTGAGGGTGGCCCGCGTATACGCCCGGATCGCCGACCGTAGACGGGATCATCTGCACAAGGTCACGACACGGCTCGTTCGCGAGAACCAAGTGATCGCCGTGGAAGACCTGACCGTCCGCAACATGGTCAGAAACCACTCGCTGGCCCGCGCCATCTCGGACGCGTCCTGGCGGGAGTTGCGGTCGATGCTGGAGTACAAAGCGCAGTGGTACGGCAGGAAGCTGCTGGTCGTGAACCGCTGGTTCCCCTCCTCGAAGCTTTGCTCGGCCTGCGGGACTCTGCAAGATACGTTGCCGCTGAACGTCCGCTCGTGGGAGTGCGCCTGCGGGACGGTCCACGACCGGGATGTGAACGCGGCCAAGAACGTGCTCGCCGCCGGGCTGGCGGAGAGCTGAAACGCCTGTGGAGCTGGTGTAAGACCTCAACGAGAGTCCTCTCGCGCGGGCGATCGGCGGTGAAACAGAAACCCTCACGGGCGACCGTGGGAATCCCCCTCGTTTGACGAGGGAGAGGGATGTCAATGCGGGATTCCTTCTGGTGAGAAACTCGGCATCATCGTGGGCGAGGCCTCAACCGGAGACAAGTGACAGACTGTCACACCCGCGCGGGTGGGCCGAGACGAGGTTACGAAACGTGTTAAGTTCCCAGCACAGCCAGCTCTGCGTAGGAAGGTTCCTGCTGATGAATTACCGCCCCCACGCTTTTCCCGTGTCGGTAAAAGGCGTAATTGTCCGAGACGGGCGTGTTCTTCTGCTGCGCAATGAGCGCGACGAATGGGAATTGCCCGGTGGAAAGCTAGAACTGGGCGAGGACCCTCCGGCCAGGCTCGCGCAGGAGATCAGCGAGGAGGCGGGCTGGAAGGCCACAGTCGGTCCGATCCTGGACTCCTGGCAGTACCACATCCGCGAAGGCGTGGATGTGGTGATTGTGACGTACGGCGCCACCATCGACACCGACGCCGCCCCCGTATTGAGTCACGAGCACAAGGAAGTCGGCATGTTCCGGGAGGACGAGATTGCCGGCCTGCCGATGCCCGAGGGATACAAGCGGTCGATCTTCGACTGGTTCGAGCGGCTCCGTCAGCCTGTGGGGTAGCCATGCGGTGTGCGGCGTGTGGTTCTGCTGTCGATGACTCCTGGGACGCCTCGCCGCTGTGCCCGGCCTGCCACGTGGTGGCGGGGGCGCCGCTCCCGCACCAGACGATGAGGGCGCCGCTGTGGCTGTGGACGTCCCCGTCCGCTCGGGCGGCGCTGGCCACGGGCAACCTCGGGAAGATACTCAGGGCCTACCGGAAAGCGACCCGGATTTCTCAGGCCGTCCTGGCGGAAGGGCTGCAGTACGACCGGACCTACATCGTCATGCTGGAGACCGGCCGGCGCGTGCTCACCGATGTAGGCGCGCTCCGGCGCATCGCTGAACACCTGGGGCTACCGGCTCACGCCCTCGGCGTGACCGACCGCGCCGACGCCGACTTCGCAGCGATGATGAAGTTCGGGCAGTCCACCGTGCGCCTGTCCGCTCTCGCCCGCGAGTCCGGACACAGCGCCGAGGCGATCAACGAACTGTGGCCCCTTGTGTGGCGACTGGAATCCCGTCTGGCCGCAGGGCACTCAGACCACAACGTGGCCCACCTCCTCGGTCAAGCTCACGTGGTCCTGGGCGTGGCGCTCGGCGACATCCTCCCTGAGGAGAGCCTGGCTGCTGCCGCCCGGTGGACCGGCCGCGGGCTGAACATCGCCGGCGTGCTCGATGACGCCTGGCTTCTCACGCGAGCCCTCCGCGCCCACGGCAACGAGCTGCGCAAGGTGGGCCGTAAAGCCGCGGCCGCCGTCCGGCTCCGGCAAGCAACAGAAGTAGCGCCCGCCTCTGAACGTGGGACGGTGCTCATCCCACTCGCCCGGACGCTCGCCGAACTCGGCGACGCAGAAGGCTTCGACTCGGTCATCGGCGACCTTCACCGCTTCATGGACTCAGCCCAGGAAACACCGCTGGTCAACCCATTCGTCGTCCGTGAGGTCCATCTCCGGGGACTGCTCACGACCGGGAGAGTGCGACAAGCCATCCGCCTGGCGGAAGCAGACGTGCCAGACGTCAGCGACCTGGCACCCCAGTGGAGAGCTATCGAGCGGGTGACCGTGGCGGAGGCGTTCAGCGTCGCTTCGGACGCCTCATCTGCGGAGACGGCGCTCAGACAGTCGATCCTGACTGCGGAGGCTCTACGCCTGCCTCACCAAATCCAGCGGGCCATGCGAACAGCACGGCGGAGATTCCCGGACATCGAAGCTGCATGCACCACCGCGCTGCAACGCCTCCAACTCAACCCAACGAGGTAGCGAAACGTGCTGGGCCACTTGTCTTGGCACGACTGCGTGACCGGCACAAGTCTTCGCTGAGACGCGCCCGGTAGAACGCGATCAGGTCATCCACGCTGCTCATCCTTCCGCAGGTGATGTGGGTGGGGGAGCACGAGGGCGGTGGCGGTCACAGTGACACCTATCCTCCCGCTCCCTGGATATCGGTCATTCCACCATCGGTGAGTGAGGACGATGGGGTTCGATGGTCCTGCACAGGCGGCATCAAGGCGCCAGACACGCAGTTTCAAAGGACCCGCATCTCCATCGCCAACGTATGAAGCTTTTCATCGTCCGCGGCGGCAAGCTGCTCTACGTCAAAGTTCGCCACGGCGACAGACCAGTGCTGCGCTGGTACCAGGCCCGCGGCTACCAGCTGGTGCCGCCGGCAGAACCGGTCATCTTGCCCGTTGAGGACAGAATGATCGCCTTTGCTGACGGCGATGACGGGTATCACCTGCTAACGAGGCTTCTTACAGGGCCCTCGACGCCGTCGCGTTGACACGAGCGCGCTGGCGTTCGGGGCGCGTGCTGCGATTCCGGCCAGCGGCGCGCCGAGAGGGAGGTGCAACCTGCTGGGCATTCCGGGCAACGGCACTGGTGATGCGAGGACGCCCACACCAAGTCGATCGCCGAAAGCCAGCCCCTTGGCCCAGCACGTCGACGAGCACGAACGGCGCTGGGCAAGGAGATTTACGGCTTGTACCGGGGTGTTTCCCGACCCGGCCACCGCCCGCGACTGGTGCGCCCACTGCAATGTCTGGAGAGGCACCGCCACTTAAAGGGCCGGCGAGTCGTCGTCGCGGTCTTGATCGGCACCTGATGCGCACTGAGTCACTGGTGGGAGCCGTCCCGATCATGAGAACGACCGGGGAGGGAGCGGCGGTCAGCGCACGCCGCCTGCTGGGCCGACGGCGAGGGGCTCGCACACGCTGGCGGCCTGAAGGTCGAGCGCGATGGGGGCGGCGTAGCGGTCGGGTAGAGCCGCTGCGGGCAGGCCGACTGCGTTGCCGAGCAACATGGCGACCCGCCGTTGGACGTGCTCCAGCTCACGCTCGGTCGGCAGGCCTTGAGCCTGGTCGTGGTGCAGCATGCTGGCGAGTACCACGTACGTGGTTTCCAGTTCGGCAAGCGTCCGGATACGGCTGGTGCTGCCGATGTCGTGCAGCGGGGTGTAGTGACCCCACAGGTGGGCGGCCCGCCCGGGAGTGGTGATCACCCGCACGCTGTAGGGGCCGGGTCCCTGACGCCGGATGAGCCGGCGGGCCTCCAGCCAGCGCAAGGTGATCGGGTGG
>NZ_JBFAMX010000253.1:0-14372 GCF_040659615.1 Nonomuraea sp. NPDC049784 | reverse complement strand
AGGCAGATGCCGAACACCGGCACGCCGTCCTCCAGCGCCTGCCCCACCAGCCGCCTGGCGTCGGCCAGCCACGGCGCCTTGTCGTCGTCACCGGGCAGGTAGCCGCCGCCGAGCATGATCATGGCGGCGTGATCCAGGCGGCCGGGCAGGGGAGCGCCCTCGTGGGCGAGCACGACGTCCAGCTCCAGCCCGGCCTCCTCCAGCCAGCCACCCAGCCGGCCGGGGCCGCCGCTCCTGCTGTTCTGAACGATCAGTACGTCACCCATCGAAACCCTCCGCCATCCAGTCCAAGATCTGCTCATCCACGTCCTCCACGCGGGTGAGCTTGAAGAGGTGCGCCGTCCGCCCGCCGCCGATCGGCAGCGCCCGGGAGATCAGCGGATGCTCGACCTGCCTGGGCAGCTCCAGCCACAGGTTGAGGCTGCGTGCCTTCGGGCGTATCTCGGCGAACTTGCGCTCGCTCTTGAGGAACACCCCGACCCGCACCGCGTCCTCGTGGAGCGGCCCGAGCCGGCCGACGAGGCGGTCGTAGATCTCGCGGTAGACGGGCGGGTGCGGCGCGAACGTCTCGTCCACCGTGCAGCCGGGCACGCACACGTGCGACTGCCGGGCCCGCGCGAACTCCCGATCGCACTGCGGGCACGTCCACCGGCTCACGACAGCCCCGTTAACGTGGTCATGGCAGGTTCGCCGCCCTCGCCGTGTGGCGGAGCAGCAGCGCGGTGGTCACCGGGCCGACGCCGCCGGGCACCGGCGTGAGCGCCCCTGCCACCTCCGCCACCGCGTCGAAGTCGACGTCGCCGATCAGCCCGCCGTCGTCCGTGGGATTGGTGCCGACGTCGATCACCACCGCGCCCGGCGCGACGTGCCCGGCGCCGATCAGCCCCGGCCGGCCCACCGCCGCGACCAGCACCTCGGCGGTGGAGGTGACGGCGGCCAGGTCGCGGGTGCGCGAGTGGCAGACGGTGACGGTGGCGTGCCGGTCGAGCAGCAGGTGCGCCAGCGGTTTGCCCACCACGGTCGAGCGCCCCACCACCACCGCACGCCTGCCCTCCAGCTCCACCTCGTAGTGGTCGAGCAGCGCCATCACGGCCGCCGCCGTGGCGGGCGCGAACGCGGGCAGCCCGGCGGCGAGCCGGCCGAGCGAGAGCGGGTTGGCGCCGTCGACGTCCTTGCGCGGATCGATGGCCGCGGCCAGCCGCTGCGCGGAGGCGCCGGCGGGCAGCGGGGTCTGCAGCATGACGCCGTGGACGTTGGCGTCGGCGCTGAGCTTGGCCAGCGTCTCGTCGATCCGCTCCGGCGCGGCCTCGGGGCCGAGGTCGACCAGGTCGCAGGCGATGCCCACGCCGGCCGCCGCCTTGGCGATGGACCGGACGTACCACAGGCTCGCCTCGTCGTCCGTGGCCACGACCACGGCCAGCCGCGGCTGCGGGCCCGCCGCCGCCTCGGCCTCCGTCTGGGCCCTGATGGCGGCGGCCAGCTCTTTCCCGGTCAGCGTCTTCACGACTTGATCTCCTCGCGTACCTCGGCGGTCACCCAGTCTGCCCTGGCGACGGCCGCGTCCACGCCGGAGACACGGTGGTTCAGCTTCTCGCGTACCTGCTGGTCCTTGATGCCGGACAGGTTGACCTCGACGTTCACCCTGGCCGTGGTGAGCGCGGCGCGCGCGGCCTCCGCGGCGGCGGCCACGTCGGTGACGACGTTGCGGTTGCAGATGGGCAGCAGGACCTCGCACAGCTCGATCACCCGCGTGGCGGACTCGACCACCCTGGCGGGCGGCTCGGCCGCGCCGGCCAGCGCCCTGGCGATGGCGGCGCTGCGCTCCTCACCCTTGGGCAGCCGGTACGCGTCGGTGACCGCGGTGAACGCCGCCGCGTCCTCCTCGGCCAGCCGCAACGTCCTGGCCCGCAGGGTGTCGGCCTCGCCGATCACGGCGACGACGGTCTCGGCGTGGGAGGCGTACCTCTCACCGGTCGTGTAGCGGGCGACCATGCCGAGCAGCGCCGCGGCCTGCGCCGCGTGCAGGGCCGCCGTGGCGCCGCCGCCCGGCGCGGGCACCCTGGCGGCCAGCTCGGCCAGGAAGTCGACGATCTTTGTGTCGCGCATGGCGGCATTCTGCCAGGCCATGCACCCCTCATTCGCGGTACATCGGCCGCGTGGCGTCCTCCGGTCCGCTCTGCGGGAGGTACGGCGAGGGCGCCGAGCTGTACGCGGTCGAGTACTCGGCAGGCCCCGCCGAGGACCGCCACCGCGACGGGAACATCGAGACGACCAGCAGCGCCACCCCCAGGAACAGCAGCACCCCCGAGTACGCCACCGTCTGGAACCCCGCCTCCAGGGTGGCCGGCAACCACTGGTCGGGCAGCACCCGCAGGCCCTGCAGCTCGACCGTGGGCAGGATGCCGAGGGCGGTGAACGCCAGACCGCCCAGCAGGGAGGCGATGGGCGACAGCCGCGAACCGGCCAGGAACGCCAGCACGAGTCCCGACGCGGCGACCACGGCCAGCCCGAGCCAGGAGATCTGGAACGTCGCCCTGGATCTGACCAGGATCTCGCCGACGCCGTACCACAGCCCGGCGGCGACCAGCGGAGGAAGGAGCAGCCCTGCGAGCACTCCCAGAGCGTGACGGGCACCGTTTGACATGACTCAACCCCGTTTGTTCGCTTGTGTCCCAAGCTACCGCGCGATCGCCCCGGCGTGGGGTGATGCTGAAAACTCCCTGTGAAGCCCGCCTCTGGCCTTTGCCGGGGCCGCGGCCCCGGGCATCGTGGGGCGCATGAGATCCGCGATCCTGAAGACCGCACTCAGCGCCCTCTTCGCAGTCCTGCTCGTCAGCGCTCCGGCGCAGGCCCGCGGGAAGCCGGACACGTTCGCCCTGCCGAACGGGTTCCAGCCGGAGGGCATCGCGATCGGGCCGGGGCCGTACGCCTACTTCGGCTCCCGCGCGACCGGAAACATCTACCGGGCAGACCTGCGCACCGGCAAGGGTTCCGTCATCAGCAAGGGCCCGGGCACGCCATCGCTCGGGCTGAAGAGCGACGGGCGCGGGCGGCTGTTCGTGGCCGGGGGCAGCGGGGGCGACGCCCGGGTGATCGACCTGCGCACCGGCGAGGTGCTCAAGTCGTACACGCTGGCCACCGGCCCGTCGTTCGTCAACGACGTCATCCTCACGGGGCACGCCGCGTACTTCACCGACTCCACCAACCCGGTGCTCTACAAGCTCGAGCTCGGGCGCGGCGGCTCGCTGCCCGGCGAGGCCGTCAAGATCCCGCTCTCGGGCGCCATCCAGTACACGACCGGGAACAACGCCAACGGCATCGCCCCCAGTCCTGACCGGAAGTCGCTGCTGATCGTCCAGTCGAACACCGGCAAGCTGTTCGAGGTGGACCCGTCCTCCGGGGTCACCACCGAGGTGGATCTGGGCGGTGAGTCGCTGGTCAACGGCGACGGCCTGCTGCTGTCCGGCCGCACCCTGTACGCCGTGCAGAACCGCCTGAACACGGTCGCCGTCGTCAGCCTGGCGGGGGATGGCTCGTCAGGAAAAGTCGTGAAACGGCTGACCGATCCGCGGTTCGACATCCCGACGACGGTGGCCGCCTACGGTGACCGCCTCTATCTGCCCAACGCCCGCTTCACGACGACTCCGGCCCCTGACACGCCGTACACGGTGGTCGCCATCAAGCCCTGACCCCGGACCGCACCCTCACTCGGCGAAAGGGCGGCGGATGCCGGGGCCGCGCGTGCCGCACTCGTGCCAGACGGGCACCGTGCGGCCGTGCCGACCACCAGCCGTGCCCCCGTGACAGGCGGCGCGGCTGGTGGTGGGCAGCCCACGGGCGATCAAGCGCGGCCGGTGGCCGGGTGGGCCGCGCTCACCTGAGCGCGGCGGGTGTCACTTCTTGATCGTGTAGCTGTCGCCGTAGACCTTCCAGGTCAGCGGCGGGTTCAGGTCGAGGTTGCCGTTCTTCAGGAACACGCGCTGCATCGTGTCCACCCGCGTCGTGTCCTCGTGCGCCTCCTCCGCCTTCATCGCCGCCTTCCGCGCGTCGAGGAACGCGTTCAGGTACGTCACCTCGTTCCCGCCCTGCACGGGCGGCTTGGCCTTGGCCAGGGCGGACTTCCTGATGCCGCCGAAGCTCAGCTTGTCGCTGCCGGGCCCGTGCATGACCATGGCGTCGTAGTAGACGAACTGGCCGAGCGCCCGCAGCCCGTCCTGTTTGGCCTGCTTCACGGCCGGGTTGAAGTAGACGCGGTCGCGCTCGTCGTTCTGGGCCTGCTGGAAGACGGGGTCCTTGGCGGCCGTCTTCCAGTCCTTGGTGAAGTTGGGGTCGAGGCCCTTGTGGGAGTCGGTGCCGTTCACCTTGCGCAGCGCCGGGAGGTATTTGGCCAGGACGTTGCCGGGCTCACGCTCGGCGTAGAGCTCGACCAGCTCCAGCATGTCGCTCGTGCCGGAGCAGAAGCCGATGATCCCGGCCGTGTAGCCGCGGTCGTCCTCGATGTCCTCGATGTAGCCGTACTGGGCCTTCCAATCGAGCGAGGAGTTCTCCGCGCTGGACACCAACTGCATGGCGATGTCCTTCTTGTGCGGATCGGTGAGGTCGACCGGACCCGTTCCAGTGATGGTGAGGGAGAGGGTCAGGAGTGTGGCGGTCAGCACATGCGCTCCTGTCGGAGGGGGGTTGTTAGGAAAGCTTCCTAACGAACCATACTCCGGGAGCGTGTCATGTGTGGCGAAAACTAACTCCTGGGACGCAGCGCCGCCAGTTGCTCCTCGAACGGGACGACCTCCTCGGCCTCGGCCCTGGGCCTGCGGTGCCGCAGGAGATCGGCCAGCTCCTCCGCGGCACGGGCGATGCGCGGGCCGAGCCCGTCGGTGAAGGGGTCGCTCGCGCCACCCCAGTCCTCCGAGGCCGCGTAGACGGCGGTGGGGACGACGACGGCGCGCAGGTAGGCGAAGAGCGGGCGCAGCGCGTGCTCCAGCGCCAGCGAGTGGCGGGCGGTGCCGCCGGTGGCGGCGATGAGCACGGGCTTGCCCGCCAGCGCGGCGTTGTCGATCACATCGAAGAACGACTTGAACAGGCCGCTGTACGAGCCGCTGAAGATCGGCGTGACCGCGATGAGCCCGTCGGCCTCCGTCACCGCCTCGATCGCCTCGCGCAGCCTGCCGTTCGGGAAGCCGGTCACGAAGTTGTTCGCGATGTCCACGGCGAGGTCACGCAGTTCGATCACGCGTACCTCGGCCTCCACCTGCCGCGTGACGGCCTCGGCCAGGCGGTCGGCGAGGAGGCGGGTGGAGGAGGGCTGGGTCAGACCCGCCGTGACGACGACGAGCTTCATCTGGTCGGTCTCCTTTCCGGTGGTCAGGCGGTGACGGCGGGGATACGGGACGCGTGGGTGGGCGCGTCGGGCACCTCGGCGGGGCGGTCCTTGGCGAACTCCTTGCGCAGCACCGGCACGACCTCCTCACCGAGGATGTCGAGCTGCTCCAGCACGGTCTTCAGCGGCAGGCCCGCGTGGTCCATCAGGAACAGCTGCCGCTGGTAGTCGCCGAAGTACTCCCTGAACTCGAGGGTCCTGTCGATGACCTGCTGCGGGCTGCCCACGGTGAGCGGGGTCTCCGCCATGAACTCCTCCAGCGACGGCCCGTGGCCGTACACGGGAGCCTCGTTGAAGTACGGGCGGAACTCGCGCACCGCGTCCTGCGAGTTCTTGCGCATGAACACCTGGCCGCCCAGGCCCACGACGGCCTGCTCCGCCGTGCCGTGGCCGTAGTGGGCGTACCGCTGCCGGTAGAGGTGGATCAGGCGCATGAAGTGCTCCTTCGGCCAGAAGATGTTGTTGGCGAAGAAGCCGTCGCCGTAGTAGGCGGCCTGCTCGGCGATCTCGGGGCTGCGGATCGAGCCGTGCCACACGAACGGCGGCACCCCGTCCAGCGGGCGCGGCGTCGAGGTGAAGCCCTGCAGCGGCGTACGGAAGCGCCCCTCCCAGTCGACGACGTCCTCACGCCAGAGCTTGTGCAGGAGCGCGTAGTTCTCGAGGGCGAGCGGGATGCCGTTCCTGATGTCCTGCCCGAACCAGGGGTAGACGGGCCCGGTGTTGCCCCGGCCCAGCATGAGGTCCACCCGCCCGTCCGCCAGGTGCTGCAGCATGGCGAAGTCCTCGGCGATCTTGACCGGGTCGTTGGTCGTGATCAACGTGGTGGCGGTGGACAGGACCAGGCGCTCGGTCTTGGCCGCGATGTAGCCGAGCATGGTGGTCGGCGAGGACGGCACGAAAGGCGGGTTGTGGTGCTCGCCCGTCGCGAACACGTCGAGCCCGACCTCCTCGGCCTTGAGCGCGATCGCCACCATCGCCTTGATCCGCTCGTGCTCGGTCGGCGTCCTGCCTGTGGTGGGGTCCGTGGTGACGTCGCCCACGCTGAAGAGTCCGAACTGCACTTTAGTCACCATCCATGACTGTTGAATCTTTGACGGCTACGGTAGCGCTCAGCGCTTCTGGGATATTCCACCATGGGTGCTCAGGAGGCGAGAGCGTTGATGCCGGAGGGGCCCAGGATCCGCTCGGGCGCGCCGCGCTCGGCGACCGCGATCATGGCCCGCCCGATCTGCTCCGTCGTGGTGACCGCCGACGGGAACAGCAGGCGCAGCATCGGATAGAGGGGCCGCGTCACCACGTACGCCACCCGATAGAGCCGGGTGCGCGACGTCACACCGTGCATCGGCTGGATATAGCCGGGGCGGAACATGTACGCCTCCAGCGGCAGCGCGAGCAGGGCGTTCTCGGTCGCGCCCTTCACCCTGGCCCACATGGACCGCCCCTGGGCGTCGGTCCCGGCGCCCGACACGTACACGAACGTCGAGCCCGGGCTGAGCCGCGCCAGCGTGCGCCCTGCCGACAGCGTGAAGTCGTACGTGACCCGCCGGTAGTCCTTCTCGCTCATGCCCGCCGACGAGACCCCGAGGCAGAAGAAGCAGGCGTCGTAGCCGCCCAGCTCTTCCTCGATCGCGGTCAGATCCAGCAGATCGTCGTGCCGGATCTCGCGCAGCTTGGCGTGCACCAGCCCCGTCGGGGCGCGCCCGACCGTGAGCACGGCGGTCACCCGGTCATCGAGCAGGCACTCCCTGAGCACCCCGCGCCCGACCATCCCGGTCGCCCCGAAGAGGATCACTCTCATCGCATGCCATCCGTTCGAGCGTCGGCGTTCCGTACTAGGGTCCCATGAGTGTGATGGACTGGTATCCGCCGGCAGAGCCGTACGACTCCGGGATGCTCGGTGTCGGCGACGGCAACGAGATCTACTGGGAGACCTGCGGCAATCCCGCGGGCAAGCCCGCCTTGTTCCTGCACGGCGGTCCCGGCGGGGGCCTGATCCCGGACAGCCGGCGGTTCTTCGATCCATCCGCGTACCGGATCGTGCTGTTCGACCAGCGCAACTGCGGCCGCAGCCGCCCCTTCGCCGGCGACCCGGAGGTGTCGCTGGAGCACAACACGACCCCGCATCTGGTCGCCGACATCGAACGGCTGCGCGAGCACCTGGCGATCGACCGCTGGCTCGTCTTCGGCGGCAGCTGGGGCACCACACTCGGCCTGGCCTACGCCCAAGCCCACCCCGGCCGGGTCACCGAACTCGTGCTGCGCGGCGTGTGGCTCGTCCGCCCGTCGGATGAGGCCTGGGCCTTCACCCCGGCCGGCGCGGCCAACCTCTTCCCCGCCGAGTGGGCGGCGTTCCGCGCCCCGATCCCGGCCGGCGAGCAGGACGACCTCGTCGCCGCCTACGGCCGGCGCATCACCGACCCCGACCCCGCGGTCCACGTCCCCGCGGCCCGTGCCTGGATGGGCTGGGAGCTCTCCGCCAACACCCTGCTGCCGGTGCCGCCGCCCGGCCTCGACGACGCCATGGTGGTGGCGTTCGCCCGCATCACCCACCACTACATCGGCAACGGCGGCTTCCTCCCCGGCCAGGGCCTTCTCGCCGGAATCGACCGCATACGGCACATCCCCGCGGTCATCGTGAACGGCCGCTACGACATCAAGACGCCGCCGAGCCAGGCGTGGGACCTGCACCGGGCCTGGCCCGAGGCGGAGCTTCACATCGTGGAGGACGCCGGCCACGGCGGCTCCGAGCCCGGCACCCGCCGCCTGCTCACCCAGGCCACCGACCGCTTCCGCTACTCCAACTGACCGGCACGCGCCCCGATCGTCTCCATGATGTCGTCAGGCAGGGGATAGGGCCGCTCCAGCGGCAGCAGGCCGGACACCTCCGCGCGGCCCGACACCGCCGCGCGCACCTCGCGCACCCGGTCCGTGATGTCGGTGATCCCGAGCGTCCACTCCTCCACGTAGCGCCGCACCGCCTCCCCGGACAGCCCGATCTGGATCGACCGGTACGGCAGCGCCTCGTGCCGCACGCCGCGCTCAGGATCCCACTGGATCCGCACCGGGCTGCGGCGTACCCGTTCGGCCCACTCCGGGCGCCTGTCGTCATGGCTGAGGCACGAGTGCGCCAGCGCCCAGGCGAACCCCTCCCGGGACAGCGAGATCGCCAGCACCCGTCCCTGCCCGGGCTTGGTCGCGTACCCGCACCTGTACATCATCCACAGGAACGACGGCTTGATCCAGGTCATCCGCTCCCGCTTGAACGGCGCCACGAAGCGCTGCGCCGCCACGGCGGGCTCGGCGACGCCGGGGTCATAGGCCTGGTAAACGGTGATCGACTCCTCGGTGTAGGCGGCACGGATCTGCCGGTAGGGCACGTTCATGCCGCCCAGAGTGGCGAAGATCCGTACTCGAAGGCAACGGATTATGGCCGCGCCAGGTCCCGGACCGCGAGCGCCAGGTGGGCGGTGGCGGCCGGGGGGATGGCCAGGCCGCGGGCCGAGATGCCGATCGCCCACTGCGTGCCGGGCACGGCCGCGCCCGCGCACGCCACCTCCTCCCTGAACTGCCCGTGCTCCTCCACCACCTGCCCCGGCCGCAGTCCCGCCAGCTCCTCCTCCACGTCCTCCACGCTCGCCGGGGTCGCGGAGGTGAAGCGGCGCAGGCCGTACCCGGTGAGGACGCCGTGCCGGGCCGGATACGGGAGGGCGAGCAGCAACGCCTTGCCGAGCGCGGTGGCGTGCGGCGCCGTCTCCAGGCCCGACTGCAGGTCTTCCAGCCACGGGGAGCGCGGCCCCTCCGCGAGGTCCACCACCATCAGCCGCCCGTGGGCGAGCTGGGCCAGGTAGGCGGTGTGGCCGGATGAGTCGGCCAGGTGCCGCAGCACCTCGGAGGCGCGCGGCGGCCGCTCGAACGACTCCAGCATCTCGTGGAACCGCTCGGCCAGCTGGGAGCCGGGTAAGTAGTCGCCTTCCGGCCGCCGGTGCAGGTAACCCTCGTAACAGAGGGTCCGGACCAGGTGGTAGGAGGTCGACAAGTTGAGGCCGCAGCGGCGGGCGATGACCTTGACCGACAGCGGCCGGTCGGCCCGCGAGACCTCTTCCAGCACGCGGAGCGCGCGGGAGACGCTGCGGATGAGATCGCTGGGTTCTTCGCCGGTCATCCATCAAGCATCTTCGGTATCTGAAAATTGCACGACCCCACGCGGCACACCCGTCCGGAGATACCTGCTATGGCTCCATGGCCCTGGTCCGGTGAACGGCCTGTAGCAGCCCGATGGCCACCAGCCCGGCGACCGTGGCCGAGCCGCCGTAGGAGACGAACGGCAGTGGCACGCCCACGATCGGCACCAGGCCCACGGTCATGCCCACGTTCACGAACGTCTGGAACGCGATCCACGACACGAGCCCACCGGCCAGCACCGTCCCGTACGGGGAGTCGCTGCGCCGCGCGATGGCCAGCCCGCGCCACAGCAGCGCGCCCACGGCCAGCACGATGATCGCGGCGCCGGCGAAGCCGAGCTCCTCGCCCGCGACGGTGAAGATGAAGTCGGTGTGCTGCTCGGGCACGAAGTGCCCGGCCGTCTGCTCGCCGTTGAACAGGCCCTTGCCGTAGAGGCCGCCTGATCCGATGGCGATGCGCGCCTGGGCGGCGTTGTACCCCACGCCGCCCGGGTCGGACGCGGGGTTGGCCAGCACGAGCAGCCGCTGGATCTGGTACGGCCGCACCAGCCCCAGTTTCCAGGCCGCCACGCCCGCGCCCACGGCCCCGGCGAAGAGCACGAGCAGCCACCGTTTGGGCGCCCCCGACACCAGCAGCGACCCCGTCACCATGGCCGCGAACACCAGCATCGTCCCCAGGTCCGGCTGCAGCGCGATCAGCCCGATCGGCACCGCGGCCAGCGCCAACGCCAGCACCACCCCTCCGAACCCGGGCCGCCGCTGCCCGTCGCGCAGCTCGCCGAGCGGCACCGCGAACGCCAGCGCGAGCGCCACCTTGGCGAACTCCGACGGCTGGAACTGCACCCCCGGCGCCAGCACGATCCACGAGTGCGCCCCGTTCACCCGCACGCCCAAGGGGGTGAGCACGCCCGCGAGCGACACCAGGGCCAGCACGTAGACCACGGGCACGTACGCCCGCAGCACCCGCAGGTCGACCCGCGAGACCAGCCACATGAGCACCAGCCCGATCCCGACGCTGACCGCCTGCCGCACGAGCAGCGAGTAGTCGCCCCCCATCCGCGTGGCCGACCACACCAGCAGCAGCCCCACCACGGATAGGGCCAGCGCGAGCAGGGTCAGGATCCAGTCGGGCGCGGCCAGCGTCGGCGCCCACACCAACCGCTGCCTGCCACTCAGAAGGATCATCGCCGCTCCTGTGTTGAATGGTCGCGCTCACTAGGCCCTCGCTGGTCACGCGAGCTACCGCTCTCGGGCCTGAACGTTCGCCGCTCTGTCAGCCCGAGGATGCCCTCCCAGATGTCGCGGGCCGCGGGCGCCGCGCCCTCCGCGCCCCTGCCGCCCTCCGACAGCACGACGACCACGGTGTAGGCGGGATCGGGGGCGAACGAGGCGAACCAGGAGGTGTCCCGCCGCCCGAACGACTCCGCCGTGCCGGTCTTCCCCGCCACCGCGATCTGGTCGAACGGGAACTTCTCGAAGGCGCCCTGCGCGGTCCCCGACCGCGGCACCTGGCCCAGCGCCTGCCGGATGAACCGCAGCGTCTCGGCGGAGGCCGGCAGTCTCCCCGCCACCGGCGGCTCGATCGTGCGCACCGTGCTCCCATCGGGGCTCCCATCGGGCCGCACGATCCGCAGGCCCACGCGCGGGCTGTAGAGAGTGCCGCCGTTGGCGATGGCCGCGTACGCCCTGGCGAGCTGCAGCGGCGTCACCAGCACGCCGCCCTGCCCGATGGCGAAGTTGGCCGCGTCGCCGCCCCGCCAAACGCCGCCGCCCCGGCAGTTCTCCCCGGCGATGGCCGTCAGGTACGCGGCCCGCCCCTGGTCGGCCATCTCCGGGTAGCCCTTGACCGCCCGGCGGCAGCTCTCCTTACGCGTGGCCTGCCAGTACGCCTTCTTCGACACCGCGTCAGGCACGGCGCCCGCCGCCTCGCCCGGCAGGTCGACGCCCGTCGGCCTGCCGAACCCGAACCCGCGGGCGGTCTTCTGCATGACGTCCGACTCGCGCTGCCAGAGCTCGTCGGCGAGCCGGTAGAAGATCGTGTCGCACGACTCCACCAGCGCCCCGTGCATGGTCATCAGGCCGAGGTCCGCGCCGGCGAAGTTCCTGAACAGCCGGTTGCCCACGGTGTAGCCGCTCGGGCAGTCGTACGTGGCGCCGAGCCCGTACCCGGCGGACGCGGCGGCGGCCACCGAGGTGACCTTCCAGGTGGAGCCGGGCGCCCACTCGCCCTGCACGGCCCGCGACAGCAGCGGCAGCGCCTTGTACTCGCGGGCCGTCACGCCGTCCGTCCACACGCTCGGGTCGTACGCGGGCCGCCCGGCCAGCGCGACCACCCGCCCGGTGTCCGACTCCATCACCACGGCCGCGCCCGACGAGCCGCCGCTGCTCGACAGGGCCTTGCTCAGCGCCTGCTCGGCGATGGTCTGGACGCGGGAGTCGATGCTGGTCACGAGCGTGTCGCCGGGGACGGGCGGGTCCAGCCGGATGGTCCTGGTGACCCGCCCCGTGTTGTCCACGGCCACCTCGCGCCGTCCCGCCTTGCCGGCCAGCTCCTTGTCGTACACGGCTTCGAGCCCGTCGCGGCCCTTCGCGCCCTGCACGTACCCGAGCGTGTGCGCCGCGGCCGCGCCGAACGGGTAGGCCCGGACGGGCCTCAGCTCCGTGCGGACGCCGGGGAAGTCCTGCTGCTGCTCGCTGATCTGCAGCGCCGTGACGCCCTCGGAGACCGGGATCGGCTCGTACGGCGAGCCCTGCCAGCACGGCTGCGCCACCCTGGGCCCGCACAGCCGCACCTTCTCCGCGATCTGCCGGTACGGCTGCCGCAGCACCTGCCCCAGCCGGGTCAGCACCGCCTCCCCGCCGTCCGGCTGGTGGGCCAGCTCGACCGCGTCCACCGTGACCACCGGCCTGGTCTTGTTCGTCACCAGGGGACGCCCGGCCACGTCGAGGATCTGGCCCCGGGTCGGCGGCAGCGTCGCGGTCCTGATCCGCACCTCGGCCGCCGCCTGCGCGTACTGCGCGCCGCTGACCACCTGCAGCTGCCACAGCCGCCCCACCAGCGTGAGCATCATCGCCGCGACGACCAGCCGCAGCACGAACAGCCTGGCCCTAGACACGGTACGGCTCGATCCGGCGGGGCCGCCGCCGCAGGAGCAGGACACCCACCAGCGCTCCGAGCACCACCGTCCAGCCCAGCGTGCGTGGCAGCTCGGGGACGACCGCCGTCCAGGGGTCGTCCCCGAGCGCCACGGCGGCCGCGGCCTGCAGCAGGACGCCCATGGCGGCGCCCGCCGCGGCCACCGGAAGTGGCCTTCCCTCACGCCAGAAACCCACCAACAGGCCTGCCACCGACAGCACCAGCGCCGTCCGGCCCACCGTGCCGTCGGCGGGCGGCGTCACGTCGGCGGCCAGCCCGGCCACCAGCCCCGCCGCGCAGCCCCACACCGGCCCCCTGGCCAGCGCCAGCCACATCACGGCCAGCGTCACCAGGTCAGGTCCGCCCCACGGCGACCGGTTGACCAGCAGCACCTGCAGGAGCGGGGCGGCGAACACCATCACCACGAGCCCCACGGCTCACCTCCTGGAATCCGGCACGACCACCGAGACGAGGTCGAGCGCGGACAGGCGGGCGGCGGGACGTACCAAGGCCGTGCGGACGGCCGCGCCCGGCACGCTCTCGATCGCGGAGACCGTGCCGATGGGAACCCCGGCCACGTACGGCCGCCCGCCCGCCGAGCCGAGCGTCACGACCTGGTCGCCGGCCTTCAGCGGCGCGTTCGGGTCGAACAGGCTCAGCCGCAGCCCTCCTTCGCCCCCCGTGACCAGGCCCAGCTCGCCCGAGCCCGCCATGCGCGCGCCCACCGACGATCCCGCGTCGGTGATCAGGGAGACCGAGGCCGTGGAGGGGCCCGCCCAGGTGACCTTGCCGACCAGGCCGTCGGCGTTCAGCACCGTCACGTCCCGCGTGACGCCCGCGCCGGTCCCGGCGTCGACGGTGACCTGCTGCCCCTGGCCGAACCCGACCACGTGCGCGGCCACGCCCCGCAGCTTCAGCGGTGGCCGGGCGGCCGCCAGCAGGTCGGCCCGCAGCTTCGCGTTCTCGCGCTCCAGCGCCCGCACCCGCTGCTCGCCGCCGATCGACCGGGTGACCGCGCCGATCGCGTTCTCGAGCGTGCCGTACACGGTCGATCCCGCCGCCCGCACTGGGGCCAGCGGCGTCAGCGTACGGTCGATCACGACGAGCAGGACACCGATGGCGAGCACGAGCAGGACGAACGTCCGCTTCACCGACGGGACCAATCGGGCAGCAGGACGTCGCGCATCGCCTGGAAGCGCTCGACGCAGCGGCCCGCGCCCAGCGCCACCGAGTAGAGCGGCTTGTCCACGACCCGGATCGGCATGCCGGTGGCCTCGCCCATCCGGTCGGCCAGGCCGCGTAACAGGGCGCCGCCGCCGGTCAGGACGATGCCGTTGTCCAGCAGGTCGCCCGCCAGCTCGGCCGGGCACTGGTCGAGCGTCGCCTGCACGGCGTCGATGATGGCCTGCACCTGGTCCTCGATGGCCTCGCTGACCTGCTCGGAGGTGATGACGGCCGTCTTCGGCAGCCCGCTGACCAGGTCGCGGCCGCGTACCGGCGCGGTGGCCTTCGGGTCGGGCGGACGCGGCGCGGCCGACGGGGCCGCGCCGTCCTGCTTGGGTCTGGACCTGAACGGGTTCCAGCGGTGCGGTGCGGGCTGTGGCTCCTCCTCGTCCACGAGGACCGTCCCGCCTTCTCCGGCGGCGATGGCGACACCGACCCGGTGCCTGCCTCTGGG
>NZ_JBFAMX010000252.1:0-14425 GCF_040659615.1 Nonomuraea sp. NPDC049784 | reverse complement strand
CTTCGGCCATGCTCAAGGTGGTTGACGCGCTACCCGAAAGCTATCGGGCCACCGCGGCCGGCGTGGCCGAGCGATTGCTCATCGACCCGGAGACCGACCTCCTCTCGCGTCGGCTGGTCGCTGAGGAGGTGCCCGACACCATAGTGGCCGAGGTCCGGCGCTCGGTGCTCGCCGGACACAAACTGCGCATCCACTACGCGGCCAACGGCCAGACCCCGAAGTGGCGCACGGTGGACCCGATCGGCCTGGTCACCGTACGCGACCAGGGCTACTTGCTGGCCACGAGGTCTGGCGCGGACCGCACCTACCGGCTGTCCCGGATCTTGGCCGCCAAGGAACTCGCCGAACCCGCACAGCGACCGGACCGGGTCGATCTGGACCGGGCCTGGCAGGAACGCAGCACGCTGTTTCGGACCGGCGGCGACCAAGTCCCCGTGCTGGTACGGGTGGACCCGGCGCGGCGGGAGGACCTGGTGGGCACCGCGCTGGCCGTCCTCGCTGAAGAAACCGACGCAGACGGCTGGCTGCGGCTGGAGGTGACCTTCCAAGATCGGAGACACGCCGAATGGGCGCTGTGGCAACTCGCCACGAACGCGGAAGCCCTGGCCCCGCAGTGGTTGCGCACCTCCCTGCGCAACCGCGCCGCCGCGATCGCCACCCGCTACGAAGTCTCATCCTGAGAGTTAGTCGCCTTCTGCGGGCCGCCGCTGACGCGATTCGGATCGCTCCATACTGGCCGGTGCCAAGCGCGCCGAACGACGCGTGCGTTATCCTGGGTGACCCTTAGTAGTCAGTCATGTCAGGTGCGCTGCCTCGGAACACGCCGCCGGTCCCGCCCACGCACCGGCTGGAGGCGATCCCGCTGAGACCTGTATCGCGTCCCTCTGGGCCTCCTCACGAGCCTGGGGAGGAAGGAATCCATCTGTCCGGCTCTGTCAGAGTGACCTGCTCGCTTTGACGTACTCGGCTCCAAGGACGTTCAGAAGTGCCAGGGCTTCGGCGCTAGGGGATCCTGGCGGCGCGGTGTAGAGCACGAGGTGCTGGTCGCGGTCCGTGAGCGTGAGCGAGTCGCAGTCGACGGTGATCTCCCCGACGACCGGGTGACGGAACGTCTTCGTGAGCATCGGCGCGGCCTGCACGTCGTGCCGATCCCAGAGCCGGGCGAACTCGGGGCTGGCGTCGCGGAGCTCGTCGAGGAGTTCGGTCACCGCGGGGTCGGACGGGTATCGGGCGAGGGTGGATCGCAGCTGCATGACGACCTGGTGCCGGAACTCCGCGGCGTCGGAGATCCCGTACAGCGTCGCATCGGTGCGCGCCGGCCCGAGGAATGCCCGGCGCGCGAGATTGCGGTCCTGCGGGGCGAGCTCAGCGAAGTCCTCCATGAGCGCGGCCGCGAGGTCGTTCCACGCGAGCACCTCGAACGCGGCCGACATCACGAAAGCGGCCGTCTGCGGCAGCCGCTCGAGGAGCGCGAGGATGCTCGGGCGGACGTCGCGCCGGTGCAGTCCGGTACGGCTCGGCGCAGTTCCCGCGAGGACGTGGAGGTGGTCGGACTCGGCGTCCGTGAGCCGGAGCGCGCCTGCGATCCCGGCGAGGACTTCGCCCGACGGTCGCGGCGCCCTGCCCTGCTCGAGCCGGACGTAGTACTCCGTGGAGATGTGCGCGAGGACCGCGACCTCCTCGCGGCGAAGCCCCGGTGTCCGGCGTCGCGGGCCCGAGGGGAGGCCGACGTCCTGCGGCCGGAGCCGCTCGCGACGGGTGCGGAGGAACGCCCCGAGTTCCTGTTTGTCCATATCCCAAGTGTGCACGCTGCGCGGCGATGGATCCTGGTACCGTCTGTGCCTGCATCCGGCCTGGTGGTCGACCTGACACTGGTCGGCATGACGAACAACATTGACATCGCACCCATCGGCCTGCTCACCGGCAGGGTCGTGTTCATCACCGGCGCCAGCCGCGGCATCGGGGCGGCCGCGGCCCGGCTCTTCGCCTCCGAGGGGGCCGCCGTCGTGCTCGCCGCCCGCAGCACCGACGCCCTCCAGCGGATCGTCACCGAGATCCGCGCCGACGGCGGCGTCGCCGACGCCGTCACCCTGGACCTCGCTGACCGTGCGAGCATCCGCGCGGCCCTCGACCGCGTCGAGGAGCTGCACGGACGGCTCGACGGCGCGTTCAACAACGGCGGGGTGGGCCAGCAGCCCGGCCCGCTCGACACCACGAGCGATGAGGACGTCGAGGAGCAGTTCGCGGTGAACTTCCGGGCGCACTGGGCCGCCATGACGGCTGAGGCCGCACTCATGCGACGGAACGGTGGCGGGGCGATCGTCAACACCTCGAGCATCGGCAGCCGCCGCGCGAACCCCGCACTCCCCGCATACGGCGCCATGAAGCGCGCGCTCAACAGCATCACCGAGACCGCCGCGGTGAGCTGGGCCCGTGATGGCATCGGGGTGAACGGCATCACCCCCGGCGGCACCGCCACGGAGATGATCGACGCATGGGAGGCGGCGACCCCCGGCATCGTCGAGCAAGCGAAGGCATCGATCCCGCTCGGACGGATGGCCGAGCCCCACGAAGTCGCCGAGGTGGCCGCGTGGCTGCTCAGCGACCGGGCATCGATGGTGACCGGCGCGATCGTGTCGGTGGATGGCGGCGCCGGCGCCTGAAAGGGAGATCCCTGGGCACGCCATCGTCGTGACCCCGGCAACCGTCGAGAGGGCCGACGAAATCAGTATGCGGCAGCCAGGAGGTGCCTGAGATCGGCGGCCGGCGGAACAACCGGGGTGTCCCAGGCACCAACCACGAAGGACTTCGGCGGTTCGCTCGAAGCTCTCCCGACAGGGCGGGGTCGGCCTCCGGCGGCACTGAGCCGGGCCGACTACATGCCTCCGGCGCCTGCCAACGTTCCTTAGGTGCGGCGGGGGCTTGGCATGAGCGAACGGGCGCTTTGGTCGCGCCTGGCCGGCGATGAGCAAACCGGCGCAGAGCAGGCCACCGAGCAGCGGTTTCGGCTTTCGGGCATGGACCGGGCGGCGTATGCCGACTTCCGCGGCAACGTGACGGCGGTGCACCGGTCGACGACATCGCGATCACCGCCCGTACCGGCACCATCCGCCTGCACGGCAAGGGCGACCAGGTCCACACCGTCCCGATTCCACCGACCGCCCGGGCCCGCATCTCCGCCTGGCTCGCCCCTTGAGACCTAAGAAGGTTGTCTCTGAACTCGTAAAACGATCTTTCGGGACGTAGGCGTACAGGCCCGGCCGACTCGCCCGCGCGGTCGGCGCGAACCGATCCGACGAATGTAGTGCCTCGGGCGACCCGACTGGCCGGACTTCGCTGGTAAGCGGACCCGTCACCCCTGAGAGTCGTTCTGTCGATGACAGCTGCACCAGCGCCACCTCATCCCGCGAAGAAGGCACTGGCCTCGGCCTGGCCGCCCGCGCAAGCCGTTGCCGCCCTGGCCATCTCGGCTGGACCCGTTCAAGCCATTGACTGATCAGATGCTGCGAGCGGATCTGGACGCACCGCCCAAGCAGCGGCACACCGCCAAGCGCAGCTTCGACCGACTGCTGGAGGAGCATGAGGCGACGGGGGTGTCGTACGGGCTCGCACGCACCTATATGCCGCCCAACGTCGCCCGCAGATCCGATCAGAGGCGGGCCGGGCACCGGCGGAGGTCTTTATCGACCAGAGTCACCAGCCAGGGTGGTCAGAGAGAGGGCGCGCAGGTCATCGAAGGCTTGGAGGAGGTGTACGTCCAGGCTCTGTGAGGGGTCGTCAATCCAGGCTTGGGCCGCTTGGTGGAAGGCGGCCCACCCGGTTTGAGCGGCCAGGCCGGCCAGCCGGTCGGCGACACCGCGCTGCCGCAGCGCTTCCGCTACAGCTTCAGTGATCGACGCGGCCTTGGCCAGGTCCCGCTCGCGGAGTGCCGGCGTCGCCGCGATGACTTGCAGTCGTGGTTCTGCAAAGGGCCGGTTGTCCTCAAGGATGTGCTCGACTTTTCGGAAGGCGCAGAGCAGTAGGTCGAGCGGCTGGAGACCATCGGGCGCTTCGGCCACCGCCTGCATCAGGGACGCGCGTAGGTCGGATTCGCCGTCGAAGAGCACCTCGCGCTTGTCCGGGAAGTGCCGGAAGAACGTGCGTTCGTTGAGGCCGGCCCGGGCGGCGATTTCGGCCGTGGTGGTCCGGTCGAACCCGCGTTCCCGGTACAGCTCCAGGGCCGCCTGCTGAAGGCGGCGGCGCGCTTCTGCTCCGCTCCGTGGCACGCTCCGAAGGATACCGCATATGTCAGTCAGTGGCGCTACTTGACGCCAGCGACTGGCGCTACCTACAGTCAGCCACTGGCGCTATGTAGTGCCAGTCACTGGCGTTAAGTGGGAGAGTTTCATGCATGTCTTTGTCACTGGTGGTTCCGGCCAGACCGGCCCCGCTGTCGTCGCCGAGCTCATCGCGGCCGGCCACGCCGTCACCGGTCTGGCGCGCTCAGATGCCGCGGCCGCCCGGCTGAAGTCGCTGGGGGCCACACCACACCGCGGCTCCCTGGACGACCTCGACAGTCTGCGCAGCGGCGCCGAATCCGCCGACGGAGTCCTGCACATGGCCTACGGCGGCGATTTTTCCGATCTCGACGACATGATGAGGCGCGACCGGACCGCGATCGAGACGCTCGGCCAGCCGCTGGAACACTCGGGCAAGCCGCTCGTCGTCACCTCAGGCACCCTGGTCATGCCCGCCAGCCGGGAGAGCACCGAGAAGGACGAGCCCGACGCGACCGGGATCGCCGCCTTCCGCATCGCCGGGGAGCGAGCGTGTCTGGACTTCGCCACTCGGGGAGTGCGCGCCAGCGTGGTGCGCCTGGCTCCTACCGTCCACGGTCCCGAAGACCATGGTTTCATCCCCATGCTCATCGCCACTGCGCGAAAGACCGGCGTATCTGCCTACGTGGGAGATGGCACCAACCGGTGGCCTGCGGTGCACCGGCTCGACGCGGCGGTCCTGTTCCGTCTGGCAGTGGAGAAGGCACCTGCGGGCAGCGTGCTGCACGGAGTGGCCGAAAGCGGCGTCACCTTGAAAAGCATCGCAGAGGTGATCGCCCGGGGCCTGGATGTGCCCACGGTCTCGCTGACCCCCGACGAGGCCGCCACGCACTTCGTCAGCCCGTTCATGGCCATCGCCTACGGCTTCGACGGGCCTGTCTCCAGCTCCTACACCCAGGAGTTGCTCGGCTGGTCGCCCGCACACCCGACACTGCTCGAAGACCTGGAGCACGGCGATTACCTGGTCACGCCGACCACCTGACCCCTCACACCGATGAGAACCTCTCTCGCCCTCAGCGTCCTGCGGAGGTGTCCGGAGGCCATGCGCCCGGCGTGCTGGCCTCCTCCAACCGGCTACCGCGCACGCCTTCGCTCAACGGCGCGCCGACGGCGCCGAAGCGGGCGTCCGGCGGCTGGTGCTGTTCGGCAGGACCAGGACTGAGCCGAGGCGCTGCCGGACCTGTGCGGGGCGTCTCAGTGGTCACTCTTCCCGCTGGTTCTCGCGTGGTGGCTGTCCACCGGGCCGCGCAAGCCGGGGACAGGCCGGGATCCTGGCCCTCAGGCCAGGATCCACTGCCCAGCCGTGCGGGTCAGACCTAGGTTGAGCAGGCGCCGCAGGTTGAGGGCGGCCATGCGCAGGTGGAGCCACAGATCGTTGGCGCTGACACCGCGGTAGCGGAGTTAGCTGTACGCACTGGCGGACATCGACGCCTTGACTCCCGGGCAGGTGCGGCCGGTGATCGAGAAGCGGGCCGCGTGGCTGGACCGGTCGCTGTCCCTCGACGAAGCCGCGGAATCGCTGGGCCGGCACTACTGCGAGCTAGCCGGGCGTCCCGTCGCGCTCGCTTCGTCGGGCGAGGCGCTGGGCTTGCCCGTTGTGCACATCGCTTACCCACTCCCAGCCGGGCTTAGCCGATGGGCCGACCCGCGGGTCACTGGGAACATGGCCCTCACGCAAGGCGAGCACGTACGCCCGATCCTGGTCGATCCGTGCCTGTACCTGGTCGGATCCGCCGACGGAACCGTGGCCCGGGACAACGAAATCGACGTCGCTCGCCACGCCCTCGAGCAGCCGCAGCGCGGTGAGGTAGTCCTCGATCGGGTCCGCGGTGTCGTTCAAGTCGAGCATCGGAATCAGGACATCAGAAAGCATGTCGCCGGCGACGAGAACCCCGCGTTCCTCGATCAACAGCGCTGCGTGGCCCGGTGCATGCGCTTGATGCTCGATGATCCGGACTTGAGGGCCATCCCAAGGAATCTGCGCAGTTTCGGCGGGCAGGCCGGTAATGAGGCCGAGTAGGTCCAGCGGGACCTGCCCGGCGATTTCCGTCTCGAGCAGGTGGGCGGCGATGCGGGCCTTCGCACCTGTGTCCGACAGCTGATCTCGGACAGTGGCCGCGCAGCGCGCCGTGCCGTAACGGGGCGCCTCGCCGAGCCGGGCGTGCCAGAGCAGGTGATCCCAATCCGGATGCGTAGAAAACCCTGCCACAACGGGCTGACCCAACTCGCGAAGGTCGTTCGCGAGGCAGTCGATCTCGGAGCCGGTCACCCCGGGGTCGATGAGCAACACACCGGCCCGGTCCTGCACCACAACGGCGTTGCTCTGCACGAACTCGCTCTCGTGGACCAGCACACCCTCCGCGACCTGCCTCAGCACGAGCTCGCCTCCTTTGCATCCCGGATGGTGTAGCGATGCATCGTGACGCCCTGCCTGAACGATCGCTGCTCGAGCAGGTCGAGCTCGAGCGGCACGTCGTAGTCGTCGAACAGCGGCCTGCCGAAGCCGAGGATCGCGGGATGGGTGAAGAGCAGCAGCTCGTCGAGAAGCCCAGCCCGGAGCAGCTGCGTCGCGAGCGCCGCGCCGCCCACACTGATGCTGCCGTCGGTCCCGGCCCGCAGGGCGGCGAGTTGCTCGATCGCGTCGTCTCCGCCGATGATCCGGGTGTTGTGATCGGCGCTGCGGCGGGTGCGGGAGACAAGCACCTTGGGCTTGGCGGTCCAGATCTCGCCGTACTCACGCATGACATCCGGCAGCGACGCGTCCTCGCGCGCCCGTGGCCAGTACTCCTCCATGACCTCGTAGTAGAGCCGGCCCTGGACCATGAGCGCGAGCGCCTGCGTCAGCGCGTTGCACTCGCGGTGCAGTTCCTCGTCGATGCGCAGCCACTCGCCAGCGCCGTTGTCCCCAGGAACTTGCTCGATCCGCAGGTCGAGGGACACCTGCATCGAATAAACGAAGCGGCCCATCAGCTCCTCTTCCCAAGAGTGATTGTATTCTGCAACTACTATAAGAGGACGAAATACCTGTCAAGGAGGAATCGTGGAACCACGGTCCGGGTGCCCGATCAACGCCGCCGTCGAGGTGCTCGGAGATCGCTGGTCGTTGCTCGTGCTGCGCGACGTCATCTTCGGCGACCGCCGCTACTTTCGGGCGCTGCTCACCGGGTCGATCGAGGGCATCGCTTCGAACATCCTCGCCGACCGCCTCGTGCGGCTCGTCGAGGCGGGGATCCTCACCCGCGGCACCGCCGCGCGGGGGCAGCGCGCTCGCTACAGCCTCACTGAAGCTGGTATCCAGACTCTTCCGATCATCTACGCCCTCGGCAACTGGGGCCTCGACTGGCGCCCTGGCAGCGCCGAGCTCCGGAGCCGGCAGCAGCTCATGCGCGATGAGGGCCCGGCGTTCATCGAGGAGCTCATGGACGAGCTCCGCGCCCGCCACCTCGGCGCCCCGCCGAAGCCGCACGACGGTCCAGGCCCGCTCGAGCGCCTCGACGCCGCCTACGCCGCGGCCGCCGAGCAAGAACACGTCGATTAACGGTGACGGGAACGGCCCCCGCCCTGACCTTCTTGGGCTCCGGTAGCTTGCCGTCACCGCGCACAAGACGTCGCCGCCATGGAACAGACACACTGCCTACCCGACGTCGGATGACTCCGCAACGCCCCAGAGCCGTTGTGAACTCGGACCTTGCTGGATCCCCTGGTTGCTGACGAGGTGGTGCCAAGACGCGGTGGCGTACGGCTGTCTTACGCTCGCCGGTCGACCGTCCCGGCCTGTCGGCTCTGTTCTGGACCCATGTGAACCTGTACGGCCGGCTGGAGCTCGACATGAGCAAGCACCTGAACCTGGATGAGCAGAACACGGTCTGACTGGATCGTCTACCGTCCGACCAGGGGTGATGCCGCGCCCGCCGAAGAAGGTTCGAACATCTCGATAGGCAACTGAGCGCGGCGCTGCCCGAATATAGGGGGCAGACCAAGTACGAGAGAGAGGGGCAGTACCTCTGCCCCTGATTAGCGGTGGGCCGTGGGGCGGCTGTGGGCGGTCAGTGATGCGCTGCGTTGCTGAGGCTTGGCGAAAGCTCGTCTGAGCCCGTGGCTAGTGCGTTGTGCAGTGCGCTGGGCGCGGCGTGTGTTGGTGAGCTGTCCGACGATGAGGACGGTGAGGCCGCATCCGGCGATGATCCACCAGGCCGGGCGGGCGGCAGCGGTGTAGGCGCCGACGTCGATGCGGGAGGCAAGGACGGCGCCGATCACGGCGACGCCGAGGGCGCTGCCGGTCTGCCGGAAGGTGGAGACGAGGGAGGAGGCCACGCCGGCCTGGGAGACGGGCATGCCGGAGACGGCGGTATTGGTGATGGGGGCGTTGACGAACCCGAAGGGCCGCCAGGACGAGGGCTAGGCCCGCCATGAGCAGCGTGGTGGGAGAGGCCCAGCCGTGTTCGGGGGCCTGGATGATCGTGTAGGTGAGAACCGCCAGCAGCGCGATGACGAGGACCTGCCCGACCGGGTCAGGACGTCGGGCCGCCTCGGCGCGGGATTCGGGGACGAACGCCCGGGTCAGGAGCAGGGCGGCCAGGCTGACGGGCAGGTTGAGCCAGAAGATCGAGCGCCAGCCCGCACCGTCCACGAGCAGCCCCCCGACCAGCGGGCCGGCTGCCATGGACAGGCACACCACCGACCCCCAGACCCCGATGGCGCGGGCGCGTTCGCCACGGTCGGTGAAGGTCTGGGCGATGATCGACGGCCGACATCTCGGCCGTGCCCCTCACCGACCCCGGCCTGCCCACCCTCGACCTCGAACTTGTCTGGCGCCGCGACCACCTGCCGCCCGCCGCCGCGCTGCTCCTCAACACCGCCGCCGCCCTCACCCGCACCGCACGCTGGACTCGGTAGGCGGGCCGAGCACCAGAGCAATCCACCCCGTCACCGAGCCGAAACGTGGATCGGCTCCCTACCGCTGATTCCTGTCCCCAGCCTCTCGCAGGTCGCTACAGATGTTGAGAATTGATGGTCTATTGAAGGCTCCCGCACTCATAAAGTGGCCAGCGCGGCGCCGCCATGGCCGCTTGAGGATCACATACCGAGGGGCCCGGGTGCTTCTTCCTGGCCCCTCAGTATCCCTCATGCTTTGAGGAGCCGTGGCCTTGTTCGTGAGTTGTGAGAGCACGTCCTGCTCGGCGAGCGTGCGATAGGTTCCCCGGCATGACTGAACTAGGGTCCGTCGCCTGGCCGCCTGCCCCGATCAAGACCGAGCGGCTCGTGCTCCGCGAGCCCGAGTCCCGGGACCGTGCGGCGTTCATCGAGCTGTTCACCTCGCCGGAGGTGAACACCTACCTAGGCGGCCCTCGACCGCGTGATGAGTGCGAGCGCGCGTTGCCTGAGACGCCCGAGAGGCGCCCCGGCCTTTTCGTGGTCGAGCTCGACGAAGCGATGATCGGCACCATCGAGCTCAACCGGCGCGACGCGGAGCGTCGGAGTCATGTCCGTCCGGATGCCGGGGAGGCCGAACTCGGCTACCTGCTCCTGCCAGAGGCATGGGGACGCGGGTACGCCGCCGAAGCGTGCGCAGCGGTGCTCGGCTGGTTCGCCGACGCGCTTCCCGGCGAGCCGGTGGTGCTCTGCACCCAGACCGCCAACGACCGCTCGATGCGCCTCGCGGCGAAGCTGGGGTTCACCGAGGTGCAACGGTACGAGGCGTGGGGCGCCGAACAGTGGATGGGCGTGTGGTCCCCGGTCACGCCGCCCGCTTGAGCTCGTGCCTGGAAGGGGTGGTGTGTCGGCCGTCAGCCTTCGTCGTCTTCGACGGCGTCTGGGTCCCGGAAGGGGCGCAGGCCCTGGCCGGGCTGCTGGCCTTGATGCGGAGCTGGGCGACGGCCGCGTCGAGGTAGCGCGTGTTCCACAGCACTACGGCGTTGAGGACCAGGCCAAGCGCGGCGAGGTGGTCTTCTTGGCCCTCGCGGTACGCCTGGCGGATCTGGCCGCGGCCGCTGTGGCAGATCGCGCGGGCCAGACGATGGCGGGACTCCTGCAGGGGGGCATACCAAGTACGAGAGAAAGGGACAGTCATGTCGCTGACCAGGGCGATCACACAGCCCCCGCCCAGCGCGCCGCACGGCCAAGATGGGTGTGCTCCGGAGCTGACGATGGCCCGACGCGATGCGCGGGCCATTCGTCGTGGTGGCGGGTCGATGGTGTCTCAGGCGGTGGCGGGCTGGAGGAGTTCGATCTCGATGGCCAGCGCACCGAGGGCTTCGGCCGCTCGGTGCTCAACATCTCCGTCGGCGCGATGCAGATCGCCGGGTTCGCGGTCGGTGGCGTCCTGCTGTTCGCGCTGCCGCTCAGCACGCCGGTCGCGGCCGGCGCCGCCGCGGTGGCCTCGGTCGGCTTCGCCTCCACGCTGCTGCTGCAGGAGCGTCTGATCGCGCTGACCGGCGAGGACGTCCGCGGCCAGGCACTGGGCCTGCAGGTCAACGGCATGAAGGCGATGCAGGCGATCGGGGCCACGCTGGCCGGCCTGATCGCGCAGTACGTGCCCGCGGGGGTGGCGATGGCCATGATGGCCGCGGCGTCGCTCGCCGTCACCGCTGGTCTCAGCCCAGGTCTGCGGCTGTCGGATCGGGTTCAGCCGCTCTGTCGGACCAGCCCGGCTGACGGCCCCACGCTGGGTGAATCGCGCAGGCCTACCGTAGATCACGCGCGTAACAGGTGAAATCGGTGCCGTCCAGGTCTTGGATCCGCGTGACGTGGCGGAACCCGGCCCGCTGCGCGACGGCGACGGCCTGCATACGTGCGTGTGGGTTTTCGGACGCGGCACCCCATGGCGGTGACGGCCGGAAGCAGGAGCCAGAACTCAGCACGCTTCTCAGTGTCGAGAACGTGGCGATGGCTCCGTCCTAGGTACACCAGTGGCCCATGACGGGCCGTGCGACAAAGAAGGAGAACCACCATGACGCTCCAGCGGATGGACAACGTCGGCATTGTCGTCGACGACCTTGAGGCTGCCATTGCGTTCTTCGTAGAACTCGGCATGGAGCTGGAGGGCAAAGCGCAGATCGAGGGCCTCTGGGCGGACCGCACCGTCGGACTCGACGGCGTCCGCTGCGACATCGCGATGATGCGGACCCCAGACGGCCACGGCCGGCTGGAACTGGCGAAATACCACACCCCCGCGCCGATCGGCGCCAGACCGCATAACCCGCCGCACAACACGCTGGGCATGCATCGCGTCATGTTCGCCGTCGACGACATCGAGGACGTCGTTGCCCGCCTGCGCACTCACGGCGCCGAACTCGTCGGTGAGCTGGCCCCGTACGAGGACAGCTACCGGCTCTGCTACGTCCGCGGCCCCGAGGGGATCATCATCGCGCTGGCCGAGCAGCTCAGCTGACAGCCCGTCGCGGCCGACCTGTGACCAACCAGAACGATCCGCTGGACGGACCAAGAAAACGGATGACCGTGCGACAGAACGAAATCACCGAGGTTCTGAACCGACCGATCAGTCAGGAGCTGCTGGCCCGCGACGTGACCCGCCTGGCCTACGTCGCCAAGGACGGCACACCCCGCAATGTCCCGATCATCTTTGCCTGGAACGGCGCGGAGATCGTCATGTGCACTCCGAAGAACGCTCCGAAGCTTCAGGCCTTGAGCGAGAACCCGATGGTTGCCCTGACGATCGACACCGAGGTGCACCCGCCCAAGATCTTGCTCATCCGGGGCCGGGCCGAGCTGGACTTCGTCGATGGCATCCCGGACGAGTATCTCCAGACGACCAGCACCTACGAGATGACCCCCGAGCAACGGGTCGAGTGGGAGGCGGAGGAGCGTTCGCTCTACCACGACGGCATGGTCCGGATCGTCGTGACCCCGAACTGGGCGAAGCTGATCGACTTCGAGACGACTCTGCCGAGCGCGGTCGAAGAACTGGTCCGGCAGCGTGAGGAGCGTCAGCGCGGCTGAGCGGCGCGCGGTCGCTCGCGTCGGGTGGATCGATCGCCCACGCCTCAACCCCCACCGCGGTGCGCGGAAAGGCCTGCTCCTGCCGGCCGCACCGGGTGCCGATCAGAAGCGGCGATCCGACGCGGCTGGTTCCGGGGCACCACCGAGTCCATGGCACGCCTGGGACGCGAAGTGGCTCTCCCCGTGCCCGTTTGTGGCCGCCTCAGAGTGCGCGGATTCGTTGAAGTCCGCCAGGAAATGTCGAGGTAGGAGGTCGAGAACCCGCGCGCGGTTTCGTCCTCGAAAAGAAGAACCGCTCCAGTTCCTCCGGCGTCGGATCCGCCACGAAGGCTCCGTACCGGGGGACCTGCTCAGCCGGCAGATACTCGAAAGGACACAGTCAGTGATGCGAAAGCTCATAGTCCAGCAGTGGGTTACCGTCGACGAGCTCACGAGCCTGCTCGCGCCCGGCGGCAGCAACCGCTGAGCCGCGTTCCTTGATCCTTCTCGGTGGCGACGGCGGAGGCGGAGAGGAGCGTCGCAGCGGCGAGGCTGCCCCAGAGGGCGGCCGAGCCGTGGGAGGCGAGAGCGGTGATGACCGCCGGGGAGACGGCGAGGCCGAAGCCCGTGGAGAGCTGGAAGCGGGCGAGGGCGCGTCCCAGGACATGGGCCGGGGCGAGGGCGGTGACGAGCGCGGTGGCGCTGCCGGCATAGATGATCTCGCCGATCGTGCAGACCACGGACACCGTGGCGACCGCCGGGGCACCCCAGCCGTGTCCCAGTGAGGTGGCCGCGAGGAAGCCGAGGTAGGACGCGGCGAGTACCACGCCGGCGAGAGCCAGCACGGTCCGCCGGGAGAAGCGGGACATCAGGACGGTGACCGGAACCTGCAGGGTGACCACCAGCACCGTGTTGGCCACGAAGATGGCTGCCGACCACACCGGGGATGCGTGCAACTGTGTCACCAGGACCAGGGGGAGCGCGATTTCGGGGACGTTGAGGCAGAAGACGTAGACCACGTTGGCGGCCAGCAGCGCGCGCATCCGAGGTGCGGGCCCGTCGGCCCTGTCCTTGGCCGGAGTAGCGGCCGGATGCGTGTGCAGGTGGACCGACCATGCCAAGGCCGCCGCAGCGAGATAGGCGAGCCCGGTGACGGCTGCCAGCGCCTGCAATGCGGTGGTGCCGCCCGCCAGGCATGCGGTGGCGAGGAGGGCGCCCACGCCCAGGCCGGCGTTGCGCAGGGCGCGGCCTGCCGCCAGAGCGGCGTCACGTTCGCGGCCGTGGGCGACCGTGGCCACGAGGGCTGCGTGGGCGGCCGGCCACGCCTGGTTGCCGATGCCGAGGAAGAGTGCCGCCGCGGCGAACAGCCAGACGTGCCCCGCCGGGGTGGCCAGCAGCAGCGCCACGCCCAGGACCCGCACCAGCATCGACGCTGCCACCACCGTGCTGCGTGCGCCCCGGTCCAGCCATCGGCCGACAGCGGGCATGCACACCAGACCCACGACGACTCCGGCCGTCATGGCAATGCCGGTGACCGGCGCGGACAGCCTCAGCACCGTCACCCCGTAGAGCAGCAGAAAGGGCCGCAGCAGGCCGGTGCCGAGCGCGTCCACGGCCAGGGCGACGGCATAGCGGGGGCCTCCGGAGGCACGGACGAGGGCGCGCGGCCGGATCTTGGTGGTGGTTGCCATGGCGTCAACGATGCGTTTGGCCGCCGGGCCGACTATGTCGATTGACGGACACCGTCAATCGACGCGGTCGTCGGCCATCCGACCAGCGATGATAAGGGGATGACGTTGAGGATCGACATCGGCGGCCTGCCGTCCGGGCGACTGCGGTTCGCTGCCTCCCCGCTGGCCGAGCTGACCGCGATGCTGCACGTGCTGGCCGAACCCGCGCATCACCCGCAGCTCGCCGGCTGGGCCGGGGACGTCTGGGCTGGGCTGCGGCCGGAGCTGGCCGAGCGGCTCAGGGAGGCGGAGTTCCTCTGGCGTTCCTCACGAGCCGACTTCCTGGTCCCCGCTCGTCCTCGGCTGACCCTCGCCGAGGAGCTGGACGAGGTAGACCGGATCGACGATGAAACCTATGTGACCGCCGCGCTCATTACCACGTGCGGCAGCAACCGGGTCCACTTCGCCGCGCCGTCGCCGCTCGCCGACGCGACGGCGCGC